>SRXB01000325.1 GCA_009724975.1 bacterium
GGCGGAGCCGAGGGCGAGGCCAGCGCGGTTGGCAAGCTCATAGGCGCCAAGCCCCTCGACCCGCCGAAATGGTCGGGCCAGATGATGCAGTCCGGCGCGCTCAACATCCGCTGGGACGCCAACAGGGACGCGATGTTCTACAACATCTACAAGTCCGAGACCAAAGACGGGCAGTTCGCACTCTTGGGGTCCGTGCAGGAGCCCAAGTACGTTGACAACGCGATAACGCAGGGCAAGACCTATTACTACCAGGCCACCTGCGTCGACAAAAACAACACCGAGTCCGCCCGTTCGCCGACCCTCGAATTCGCGGTCCCGAAGGAAGTCGTCGAAAAGAAAAGGGCCACCTTCACCGCCCAGCCCAAGCTTGTCAGCATCGCCATCAGCGACGGCGGCGAACTCGGCCCCCTGACCAGCCCCGGCCACATGTTCTTCGACGAAAAGTCCCAGCGCCTTTACGTCGCCAACGCCGCCACCATCCTTGCCCTTGACGCCGAAGCCAAGGTAGTTGTCCGCTTCCCCACCCCCGAAAACTACGAAGGCAAGTGGGGCACCCCGCTTTACGTGACCGTCAGCCCCAGAACCGGAAACATCTGGTCCACCTGGCTGGCCGCCACCAACTCCGTCAAGATCTTCAATCCCAAGGGCGAATTCCTGGCCGAGGCCAACCCCGAGCTCCCCGAAAAAGACTACATAGATGAAAAGCGCGAAGCCGACCTTGAGGAAGACCGCAAGATGTACAGCCCTCAGGCCGCTGGCCTTGTCTTCGACGGCGAGGGTCGTCTTTGGGTAGCCGACACCACCTTCGGCCAGGTTTCCGTCTACGACGAAGATTTCAACCTCATCAAGCGCTTCGGTAGCCCGAGAGTCCGCGACAACCAGAGCCCCTCCAAGATGAGGACCCTCGGCGGGCTAGTCTACCAGCGCCAAGCCGACAGGATAATCGGCGTTGACACCATCGTCTCCAACATCGTCATGTTCGACGCCAAGAAGACCGATTACGTCAAGGACTCCGAGGGCAAGCCAATCTACAACGTTCCCAAGTCCGGTAGCGGCGCTGGCTACTCCCAGCTCATCAAGGGCTTCAACCTTGACGCGGACGGCAACCTCATCATCAACGACGGCGTCGCCTCCACCATACAGGTGCTGGACGGTTTAAAGGAAGATTTCCCCTA
This sequence comes from bacterium, assembly GCA_009724975.1. Classification (GTDB taxonomy): domain Bacteria; phylum Desulfobacterota; class Deferrisomatia; order Deferrisomatales; family BM512; genus SCTA01. The sequence continues at coordinate 1,176 of SRXB01000325.1, forward strand.
CAAATATCACTTGCAGACGGACGAAAAGAGCCAGCTCATTGATGGGCTCGACACTCCCTTCGGCATCGCTGCAAGCAAGAATGTCATCTACGTGAGCAACAAATTCGCAGATCAGATAGATTTGCTTAAATTCAAGTAAATCGCTACTTGAGGGAAGGAGTTGTCTAGCCGCAGGTTTCTTTGAAGTTTTATCGGTTCCATTTTGAAGTGGCGGGCTTCTTTGGCCGGGCCACGGACACAAAAAAAAGCAAACTGGAGGAAAGGTAATGAAAAAGTTCAACAAAGTGCTCCTGATCGGGGCTGTGGCAAGCCTGCCCATAGCAGCTTTCGCCGCCATCGACACCACCCACCATGACATGACCCAGTACGGTTCTAACGAAAAGTGCGCTTACTGCCATTCGAAGAACTTGGCTACGCCCACGCCCAACCCCGGCGCGGTCGTTCCTCCGCCGGAATACGGCAAGGTCGGCGTCTTCTGCGCCCTGGTCTGCCATGACGGCACCCTTGTCCAGGCCACCGTCGCCGCCCCCAGCTACATACCGGCCAACTCCACCACCTTCGCCCCCACGGCGGCCGGCTCCCTTACTGCCCCCGACTTCAAGTCCCTCGGCACCTCCCACACCCTCGGCAAGGCGATCAACCTCGTCGGCCAGGGCGCCCTCGACACCGTGGCCACCGTGGAAGCCACAAACTGGCCGCATGTCCGTGAAACGGAAATGCAGTGCACCAGCTGCCACTCCGTCCACGACTCCACCAACCCCCCCTTCCTGAATGCTCCCCTCTCCGCGGCCACCGGCAACGCCGACTCCTTCTGCCAGAAGTGCCACAACGGCTCCGGCGCAGTTGGAATCGCGGGCAGATACCAGACCATGGCCACCCGCGGCGCCCACCCCACGGAGTTCGTCCTTGGCGCTCCCACCGGCGGCATCTTCGGCGTAGCCTACCTTGACGCGGCCAACGGCGGCCCCGTCGCCGGCAAGGCTGGCCGTACCATCAAGTTCAAGAGCTCCATCCTCGGCGTCACCCCTTTGCCCGGCTTCGCCACCAACTACGGCGGTTCCACCTGGAACATGGGCGGCCACTTCCAGGGCGCGGCCAACCTGCCCGTCGCCGCTGGCGCCACCGCCAAGTTCGGTTGCTACTCCTGCCACTCCGCCCACCAGGGCGAACCCGGCCTGCTCGGCTCCAACTTCCAGGACAAGCTGATCCTCGGCTACGCCGACAACGGCGCCGGCACCATCATCGAGTCCACC
>SRXB01000051.1 GCA_009724975.1 bacterium
CCGTTTTCCGCCTCGGAGGCGGGCTTGCCGATTTCGAGCGATTTTTCCGCCATCGCCGAGATCGCCGAGGGCCACGAGGAGAAGATGTGCGGGTGCTGGCGCAAAAAGTCGGGCCAGTCGCGGTAGTGTTCAAGGTCCTTCATTATGAAGCTCTCTTCGAGCTTTCGCTTGTAGGAGGAGAGCGAGGCGGCGGTAAAATCGCCCGCCTTGAAAGCCTCGGCGGCGGCTTCGCCCGCGAGCATGCCGGAAGCCATGGCGAAATTAGACCCCTCGTGGCGCGGCGAGGTTGAGATAAGCCCGGCGGCGTCGCCAACGAGCAAAAGGCCGTCCTTGGCAAGGAGCGGCAGCTTGTTGAAGCCCGTTTCAGGCAGAAGATGGGCGCCGTACTCCATAAGCTCGCCGCCTCGTATGAGCGGGGCGACTGCGGGGTGGGCCTTGAAGCGGTCAAGCGCGTCCACCGGCGAAATACCCTCGGCGGAAAGCTCCTCAAGGAAGAGGATGAGGCCGATGGAGACGGTGTCGCGGTTGGTGTAGATGAAACCGGCTCCGGGGACGCCGCTGGTGGCTTCGCCGATGAACTCCATCGCCGCGCCCTGGTCGCCGTCTAGGCCGAAGCGGTCTTCTATGACGCTAACGGGCAGTTTCAAGACCTCTTTGACGCAGGCGGCCACGTCGTGGCCCTTTAGAGGCTCTTTCATCCCTTCTTTTTCGGCCAAAAGAGAGTTCGCCCCCTCGGCCAGGATGACCACCGGAGCGGTAAGGTCGCCCTCGGAGGGGTTTTGCCCTTCCGGCATGCGTGTGCGCACGCCCCTGACCCTGCCGTCGCCGTCTTTCAAAAGCTCGTCGGCCACCACTCCGCAATAAAGCTCCACGCCAAGCGCTTCAGCTTCCTTGGCGAACCAGCGGTCGAAGCGGGCGCGGTGGACGGTGAAGGAGTGGTTGTGGGGTGGCGCGTCCCAGTTGCGGGTGCGGAACGAGATGGCGGTTTCGGCGTCGCGGGAGAGTATGGAGAGGGTCTTTTTCGATACGTGGCGTTCGACCGGCGCGCCCCTGGCGATAAAGTCGGGGATGAGCGTATCGAGGACGTTGGTGAAAAGGACTCCACCCATTAGGTTTTTGGAGCCCGGGTAGGGGCCGCGTTCAAGGACCGCGACTTTCATCCCCGCCCTTGCCATCGTTATCGCGGCGCTTATGCCGGAAGGGCCCGCGCCGATTACAATAGAATCGAAATCGTGCATCTATCTAGCCTTTCGCGCCGCAAAGGTAGTCGGCGACCTTGGGGCCGAGGACCTCCGCCCGCGCGGTGCAATCGTTTATCCCAATGCCGTAGTAGGCGTTGCCGCCCAAAAAGAGGCCGGGCAAGGCCGCGAACAGGGCCTCCACCGTGGCCACGCGATCGCCGTGGTTGAGAAGATATTGCGGTATCGCCTTTTGCCACCTGAAAATCTTGGCAAAGACCGGCTCGCTCCTCACTCCCATCGTCGCGGCCAGCTCCTGGCGCACCAGCGCCATAAGCTCGTCGTCGCCAAGGAGGGTGACTTCCGGGTTTCTCGCCCCGCCGGTCATTACGGTGAGCAAAACCTTGCCGTCGGGTGCGCGGTTCTTGAAAATCGAGCTGGACCAGAGCGCCCCGAGAATTTTTCTGCGCTCTTTAGTTGGGATAAGAAAGCCGAAGCCGTCGAGCGGATTGCCGAAGGTGGCCTTTTCGTAGCCGAGGCCGAGCACGACCATCGGCACGTAGGGTATATTGGACATTATGCGGGCCGATTCCTCCGAGTGGGGGCGGATGAGGGTGGCCGCGTCATAGGAAGGGATGGCGAAGATTACCGCGTCGGCCAAAACCGGCTCGCCATGGCTGAGAGAGAGCTTCCACTGCGCTCCCATGCGTTCCAGGCTCGTGACGTTCACGCCGAGGAAAAGCCCATCGCCGCACTCAAGGGCGAGGCGTTCGCAAAGCTCGCCGGTTCCGCCCTCCATGCTCCAGAGGTTGCCGCCCGGACCCGCGCTCTGCGGTCCGCTCTGTCCCTTGGCCTTGGCCATCTGCTGCATCGCGACCATACCGCGAAGGAGGCCGCCGAACTGCATCTCTATCGCCTTGACCTTGGGAAAACAGCTCTTGATGCTCATGACCGAGGGGTCGCCCGCGTAGATTCCGGCGCTCATCGGGTCTATCAGTTTATCAAGAGCCTCGTCGCCGAGCCTTCTTCTCACGAACTGCGCCACCGTCTCGTCGCAATCCGTCCCCTGGGGGAGGAAATAATCCGCCGCCAGCCTCGCCTTGCCCCGAATCGAGAGGATTTCGGAGGACAAAAAGCTCATGGGGTCCTCCGGAAGCCTGTGCATGCGGCCTCCGGTGAAGACGTAGCGCTTTTTGGCGTCGTCGTTGGATTTGACCAGCCTCTCGGTGACGCCCATCTTATTGACAAGCGCCATCGTCGAGGGCTTGTTGTCGAGAAAACCGTTGGGGCCGTATTCGCAGATGAACCCGCCCGAGCGCGCCGAGCGAATCTTGCCGCCCGCGTAGCCCTCCTTCTCGAAGAGGAGAACCTGCGCGTCCACCCCCTTTTGGGCGGCGCATTCCCGCACCGCTCTGGCGGCTGAAAGGCCAGAAAGGCCGCCGCCGATAACCGCAACTCTCGTCATGAAGCAACTCCTGACTCCAATGGAAAATACGAGACAAAACAATATACTCAAGGGGCTCGCAAATCAAGGCCGCCGTGGGAGTTCGCGCCCGTTTTCGCCTAAAATTCCGGCCTCTTCGGCCTCACAAACGCACAAACGGGATTAACTTTCCTCCCCTGGCCGAAAGTTTAGCCGAAGGCTAATCAACTTAAAAAGCCGTTCTGAAAAAATGCCCCTTTCCTTTCCCTCCGCCCGCTTGCAGTCCAGCCAGCTCGGAACGCCGGGCCAATCCTCCCCTGCCAGAAAAGGACCGATGGGCGTTTACTTATTCTTAAAAGTTGTTTTAAAATGAAAACTGTTCTGGAAAAGAGCGAGACATAGCCTTATAATCGCGCGCGGCTGTATTTTGAACCGGCTCATTATCTCCAACATGAGGGGAGCTTCAATCATGCTTTCAAAAAGGTTAAAAGGACCGGGCTTTCTCAAGATGGTCTCCACGGCGGCGCTGGCGCTCTTTTTCGGCTCGATGGCGCTGGCGGTTGACACCACTGCGGCCACCTTCAAGCCCTTTACCCTGAAGGCGATGGACGGCGGGGAATTCAACACCGAAGGGCTGAAAAACTTCCCGCTTTCCGCTGTGGTCTTCTTCGCCACGTGGAACCCCAAATCGGCGGCGGTGCTCGTAGAGCTCCAGAAACTGGCCGACAAATACGAGAAAAACAGCTTCGCCGCGCTGGCGGTCAACTCCGAGAGCGAGAAGACCGACCCCAACTTCCGGGCAACACTCGAAAAATACCTCAAAGACAACAACATCACCATGACCGTACTCGTCGACGAGGGTCTGGCGGCCTATCGCTCGCTTGAGATCAAGGCGGTTCCCACCACCTTCCTCCTCGACAAAGATATGAACGAGGTCCTCAACCTCGCCGGAGCCCCGACCTCCTACAATGAGACGGTCGAGGAAGCGATAATGGTGAAGCTGGGGCTAAAGCCGAGCGAGGCGGAGAAGAAGGACGAGGTCAAGCGCTACCGCCCCGCAGACAGGGCCCTCACCCTCCAGTACGGGATGATCGAGAAAAAAGCCGAGCGCGGCAAGGTTGAGGCTGCTCTGACGGAGCTTGACGAGCTTATTAAAAAGGATGACAAGTTCGCCGACGCCTACGCACTCAAGGGCCTTTTGCTCTTCTCCGACCGGAAGGGGACGGCGGAGCAGAAAAAATCAGCCCAGGAGTCGTTCGACAAGGCCGCTGCCCTTGACGCAACCCTGCCGCTGGCGCTGATAGGTCAGGCCCACTTCGCCATCGAAGGCGGGGACCTGAAGAAAGCGTCGGAGCTTTTGAACACCGCCTTCGCCCAGAGCAACTGGGGAACCCGCGACAAGCCCGAAAACCTAGCCGACCTCAAAAAGGGGGCCGAGGAGGCCGCGGGCAAGGTTGGCAAGGACGACGCGGCGGCGAAAACCGCCCTCGCCGGACTGGTTGAGCCCTTCCTGGTCGCCCACGCGGGGCCGAAGGTTAACATGAAGAAAATGGAAGACGCCGCCAAGAAATAGCGGCCAGAAATTCCTCAGCAAATGCGGCGGCGGGTTCCTAGGGGGCCTGCCGCTTTTTCTTTGTCCTCTTTTCCTGGTACATGAGCCTGTCGGCCCTGTCCAGAAGCTCTTCTATGGTGCAGGGATGGCTCGGGTCGTAGAGGGAGACGCCGACGCTCATCGATATCTCGTAGGGGTCAGAGCTGTGCTCGTTGTGCTCTTTAATCCGCTCGCGCACCCTCTCAAGCATCGCATCCTGCCCCGAATCGTTTACCTCAAGTGCCATTACCGCGAATTCATCCCCGCCGAGCCTCGCCACAAGGTCGCTTTCGCGGAAAGCCCCCTTGAGGATTGCGCCGGCGTCCGTGATCATCTTGTCGCCGGCCAGATGCCCGATATTGTCGTTGACGTACTTGAGGTTGTCCAGATCCGCGAAAAAGAGGTAGAGGCGCGCGCCGCTGCGGTCCGAAACCTTCAGCTGCTGCTGGCTGAGGGTATAAAAAGCGCGGCGGTTGTAAAGGCCAGTGAGGGAATCGATCATGGAGAGTGAGCGCAGTTCCTTGATGAGCACGTAGCGCTCAAAAGCGTAGCGCACCGCCCTGTCGAGAGATATTGGTTCAAGGCTTTCGCGGACCAGGTAATCCTGCGCGCCGCCGAAGACCGCTTCAAGGGCCAGCTGCTCGCTGTCTTCGTCGGTTATGGCCAGAACGGGCATGTCAAGGGTCGTCACCACGCCGTTTGAGAGGGCCGCGCGCCCGCCGGTGGAGGGGTCGCCGATATCTATTATCAGAACGTCGGCGCGATTCTTGCGAAGGTAGTCCAGGGCGCTCCCCATGTCTGGGACGGAGGAAACGGAAGGGGTGAAAAAGTTGGCGCGTCTTAGCATCGCCGAGAGGGCGGCAACGTTTTCCGCGCTCGGGTCTACTATCAGTATCTCAAGTTTTTTGTGGTTTTGCCTTTCCATCCAGCCCCCGACTGAAAAGAAGTTCCGCTTCCCTTTTTTAATAATAAAGCAGTTTCACCCGATGTGAAGCAATTCAAAACCGGTTTCGGGGTCTTTTTTCCTCTCGCCGCCTACGCCAAGAAGCTCAAAGACAACTGCCTCGCCGATTACCCACACGTCTATGCCGGTGCGCACGCACCCGCACATAGCTTTACCGTCGCGGCCAAAGGAGGAGTGCATGTGAAGGACGGGGCTACCCTTTTCGTCGGGGAAAATAGTTCCCCACGCGCTCGCCTCGTGAATCGCCTCGATGGGAGTCACGGTTGGGACGATCGAGCCGTCCTCGCGAAAATTCGGGCCGGTCACTATCTTGCCGCTGCCCACACCGCCTACGAAATGGACCGAGGCGCGCGCAACCTTTTCTTTTTTGGCGAAAGCCTCGATTACGTCGGGGATGCGGTCGCCGTCCTCAAGCCGAAGGACGAAGACCCTGCCTATTTTGCCTTCCGAGTATTTCATCAATTCTCCTTAGATAAGGTCTATCTCTACGTCGAAAGCGGCGCCTAGGCCGACAATCTTTGCCATCTCGCCTTGTACGCGGCAAAGCGGCGTAACCTCGGGGCCGTTTCCGTCGCCCTTTGCGGCAAAGAAACAAAGAGCCTCGCCCTCTTCCCACCAGCCGATCGTTCCGGCCTCCGGAGAAGAGGTTTTCTCTCCATCAAGATGCCCGAGCGGGGGGAATAAAGAGCCGGAGTACTCTTTGCCGTGTCGTCGTACCTTGAAATATACCGGAAGATTTTTCCGAAAGAGGGCGGCGGCTGGCGTTTCAAGAAGTTCGCCCCCGAATTGGACACCGCCGATGACGATTGAAAGCGGCTCACCCAAGGCTACGCGCCCCCGGGGGCCAGAAGGTCCACAATCTCCTCGGGAAGGCGGGTTACGCGCCCATCTTTGTCGAGGGCGGCGTGTTCGGTCGACCCTTCGGCCAGAAGGTCTCCCTTTTCGTTGAAAATCTCGTAGTGAAAGTGAATCCTCGCGCCTTTTGCGGAGGTCACTTTCGTTTTGAGGGTAAGGAGGTCGTCGTAGCGGGCGGATTTGCGGTAGCGGCAGGAGGCGTGGGTTACGGGGAGGAAGAATCCCGCCTGCTCGACCTTGAAATAGGTGACGCCGAGGCCGCGCAGGTGCTCGTTGCGGCCCGCCTCGAAGAGGCGAAGGTAGTTGGCGTAATACATGACGCCCATCTGGTCGGTGTCGCCGTAGATTACGCGGTATCTAAGCTCGCTCACCAAAGGTTTTTCTTCCCCGTGGCGTGGTCCATCAGCTCGTGGCCGTTTTCGACCAGAAGGCCGGTCTTTTGGGCCAGCTTTTCTGTATAACCCTCGCCCGGGAGGTTTTTTTTGCCCTTCATGTAGAGGATGAAGGGTACGGGGTCGCGGGAGTGGGTTTTCAGCTCTATCGGCGTGGGATGGTCGGGCATGACGAGGAGGGCGTACTCTTCGCCCATCTTCTCAAGGGCCTCCCAGATCGGGCCTACCACCTTTTCGTCGAAGTCGGAGATGGCGATGATTTTCTTCTCGGCGTCGCCCTGGTGGCCGGTTTCGTCGGGGGCCTCGATGTGGACGAAGACGAAATCGTCGACGGAAAGGCAATCGAGCGCCGCCTTTACCTTCCCTTCGTAGTTGGTGTCTATCCAGCCTGTCGCCCCTTCTATTTCGGGGGCTTTGAGGCCGGCCAGGGCGCCTATTCCCTTTAAAAGGTCGACGGCGGAGATTACCGCGCCGGTGAGACCAAAGCGCTCTTTGTAGTTGTCGAGGCTGGGCGGCTTGCCCTGACCCCAGAGCCATACGGAATTGGCCTCGGGAATCCCCTCCTCGCGCCTTTTCAGATTGACGGGGTGGTTTTTGAGGATGAGCTGGGAGCTGGTCATGAGGTCGATGAGTTTTTCGGCCCCCGGGCCCCTGGGGAGGTATTCCTGTATCGGCTTGCCGGTGATGTCGTGGGGCGGGGTGGTCTTCGCGCCGCTTTCGCCACCGCGCCAGACCAGGAGGTTGCGGTAGCTCACTCCAGGGTAGAACTCGATCCCCTCTTCCGAGAGCTCTTTGGCAAGAGACTCCACAATGGCCCTGCCGTCGGCGCTCTTTATGTGGCCAGCCGAGAAATCGCGCATTATCACGTCGCGCTGGCCCGCTTCGAGGGTGACTATGTTCATGCGGTAGGCCACGTCGTCCGGCCCCAGCGCCACCCCCATCGAGGCCGCCTCTATCGGGGCGCGGCCCGTGTAGCAACGGGCGGGGTCGAAGCCGAAGACCGAGAGGTTGGCGACGTCGCTGCCGGGCGGATAGCCTTCCGGCACCGTGACAGCCATGCCAAGGGTGCCTGTGCGGGCAAGCCTGTCCATGTTCGGCGTTTTAGCCAGCTCAAGTGTGGTCTTGCCGCCCTTGTCGGCAAGGGGGCGGCCAGCCATGCCGTCGCCGAGGAGAACCGCTACCTTCATTTAGCCCTCTACGCGCACTACCACGGGGTCGCCGTTGCAGACGCCCATCTTCTTTATCGCCTCAAGGGCGGCCATGAAATCGGCCTCTTTCGCCTCGTGGGTCATCATTACCAGCGGCACCTGGTTTCCGGCGCTGCGGCCCTTTTGGACAACCGACTCGATGGAGATGCCGTACTTGCCAAGCTCGCCGGAGATTTTAGAGAGCACGCCGGGGAGGTCGTAGGCGAAGAATCGCACGTAGTAGCGGCAGAGCACCTCGCCCATCGGCTTGACTTCGGCGGGTGTCATAGTCTCTTCGTAAAAGGCCATCGGCGGCACGCGGGTTTTGACCCCGTTCATGATATCGCGGGAAAGCTCTATGAGGTCGCCAACCACCGCGCTGGCCGTCGCCCTCCTGCCGGCGCCCTGGCCGTAGTAAAGGGTCGGCCCAAGGAAATCGGCGTCGACGTAGATGGCGTTGTAGACGCCGCGAACGGAGGCGAGAAGCTGGGTGTTGGGAATCATAGTGGGGTGTACCCTCGCCTCCACCTTTTCGCCGTCGAACTTGGCTATGCAAAGGAGCTTGACGTCAAGGCCGAACTCCTCGGCGTAGGCGATATCCTGCGGGGTTATGTTGCTGATGCCCTCGGTGTAGACCGACTTGAAATCGACCTTTCGCCCGAAGGCCATTGTCGAGAGGATGGTCAGCTTGTGGGCGGCGTCTATCCCCTCGACGTCGAAGGTGGGGTCGGCCTCGGCGTAGCCGAGTTTTTGAGCTTCCTTCAGCACTTCGGCGAAGGGCTGGCCCTTCTCCTTCATCGCGGTGAGGATGTAGTTTGTGGTGCCGTTGAGGATTCCGTAAATGGTCTTGACCCTGTTGGCCGCCATTCCCTCGCGCAGGGCGCGCAGGATGGGTATGCCGCCGCCAACCGCCGCCTCGAAGGCTATCGCTGAGCCTGATTTGTGGGCCGCCGTGAAAATCTCGTCGCCGTGGACGGCCAGAAGAGCCTTGTTGGCGGTGACCACGCACTTGCCGGTCTCGAAAGCCCTCAGGATGAACTTTTTGGCCACCCCGTAGCCGCCGACCAGCTCTATCACTATCTTGATGCGGTCGTCGGTGAAAATCTCCTCGGCGTTGGTGGTGAGTATCGAAGGGTCGACCTTCACCCCGCGGTCGGAGGTCACGTCAAGGTCGGCTATCTTTAAAAGCTCGATTCTCGCGCCGAGCCTTCTCGATATCTCGGCCTCGTTTTCCTTTAAAAGTTCAGCTACTCCGGCCCCTATCGTGCCAAAGCCGATAAGGCCGACTCCTATTGTCTGCATACGAACCATCCCAAAATGAAAAAATTAATGTTACGGGCAGCCTTTTTCGGCGCGGATCATCTCGCGGATGCCCGTCACCGCCTGCTGGATGCGGTGCTCGTTCTCCACGAGGGCGAAGCGCACGTGGCCCTCGCCGTCGGGGCCGAAGCCAAGGCCAGGGCTAACCGCCACCTTGGCCTCGCGCAAAAGGTGCTTGGCGAATTCAACCGACCCCATGTGCGCATACTGCTCGGGAATCTTGGCCCAGGCGAACATCGTACCCTTGGGGGGCTCTATTGCCCAGCCAGCGCGGTTTAGGCCGTCGATGAGCTTGTCGCGGCGTAGCTGGTAGAGGTCGCAGATCTCCTTGACCACCGAATCGGGGCTTTCGAGGGCGATGATGGCGGCTATCTGGATCGGCTGGAACATGCCGTAGTCCAGGTAGGACTTCATGCGGATGAGGGCGTTGACCAGCTGGGGGTTGCCGCAGCAAAAACCCACGCGCCAGCCCGCCATGTTGTAGCTCTTGGAGAGGCTGTAAAACTCCACCGCGATATCCTTGGCGCCCGGAACCTGCAAAACGCTGGGGGCCTTGTAGCCGTCGAAGCAGATGTCGGCATAGGCCAGATCGTGGATGAGGATTATCTTGTTCTCGCGGCAAAAATCAACGGCGCGCTGGAAAAATTCCAGCGTAGTCACCTTGGTTGTGGGGTTGTGCGGAAAATTCAGGACCAGCATCTTCGGGCGGGGCCAGACGGTTTTGACCGCGTTTTCGAGCCTGCCGAAAAAGTTGTCGCCCCCCTCGCCCAGCGGTATGGTGCGAAGGTCGGCGTCGGCCAGAACCACCGCGTAGGTGTGGATGGGATAGTTGGGCGTGGGGACGAAGACGACGTCGCCCGGGGCCAGCGTGGCCATGCAAAGGTGGGCGAAACCCTCCTTCGCGCCCATGGTGGCGCACACTTCGGTCTCGGGGTCGAGGTATACGCCGTAGCGTTGCTCATACCACTTGGCCATCGCCACGCGAAGCTTGACGATGCCGCGAGAGACGCTGTAACGGTGGTTTTTTGCCTTGGCGGAAGCCTCCACCAGCTTATCGACTATGTGCTGGGGGGTGCCTATGTCGGGGTTTCCCATGCCCATGTCTATGATGTCTTCGCCCCTTCTGCGGGCGGCCATCTTAAGCTCGTCCACCGCCTTGAAGACGTAGGGGGGAAGCCTCTGGATCCTGTGGAATTTCGACGGGTCGATAAGCATTTGAAAATAGCTCCGGCTTTTAAGGTGTAAACACAGGGTAATTTATTGATGCTAATAAAAGCGCCTGTGCCGGTCAATCAATTTTGGGGCTTTTTCGCAATATCTTCTAGCCGGATTGACCCGAACTCCCAAAATGGTTAACCTTCCGCATATAAATAGCAACAACCGGAGAAAAAAATGGAAACATTCCCCTGGAAAAAAGCGTTGCTGGTGATGGCGGCGCTGGCCA
>SRXB01000326.1 GCA_009724975.1 bacterium
CTAATAGATTAAAGCGGTCGTCAGTAAACACCCAATAGTTATCCCAGTCATAATTATTAATACGGTGTTGCCATATGTCATCGTAGGCGTTTGAGAACCTAGAATCATATGATGGCATAGATTTCAGGTCAAAAATACGCGATAAAAATTCTGTTTCGTCCAGCCGCCCGCTCCAATTTATTTTTTCTGCTATGAACGAATCTACAATATCTCGTCGGGTTATTTGTGAAATTTTCATGTTTATCCCTTCAATTCTATAATATGCCCACTTCAATCTTTCTCCCCATTGTTGTCAACGCTTTTTCGATTACCGGCAGGCGGGTTCCGTGGTGGGGGTCGAGTATTCGTCGGGCTTCTTTTTCGTCAACGTCGAGAAGTTTTGCAAGGGCTCGTTTTGACAGCCCTTTTTCTTTTATGGCGATATATAGGGCCGTTTTGAGGGCCATCTGAAGGGGAAGGGCTACGGGAAGCTCGCCTTCAAGCGGGGCGGATGGCTCAGGTATAGGCTCCTCGTCCAGAATATGGCCGGCTATCGCCTCGGAGAGGGCGTCGGCGGCGTTTGCGGCGGCTTCTTCAAGGGTTTGTCCCTGAGTCACGGCGACCGGAACGTCGCGGAAGGTGACCACGTAGCCCCCTTCTTCCATGTCAGATTCAAGTTTCGCCGGATAAATGAATGTGCGCATCTTAAATATCCTTGGAGTTGATGCCCAGTTTTTCCAGTATCGAATGAAGGGTCTTAATTTTTAGCTCGCCCTTGGGGATTGTGGTTTTCAAAATCCCGTAGGTCATGGTCCCGTGGCTTCCCTTACCGCGTTTTTCATCCCACAGGGCGGGAATATTCCGTTTGCGGCCAAGCGCCTTGATTTTTCTGATAAGTTCTTCTCTTTTCATCTTATTAGTAGGTCAAAAATGTCCGCATGTCAAGTGGCGTGGGGACGAAATTGTCCGCAACGGCGTATTTGACATGATGCATAAATCCAGTAACGCGCTCATCACTCCAAAGGGTGAATTTACATAAGTTCTTCCAGGGGTTATCCTCTTGGCATGAACCGCGCCATCATTCACGTAGACATGGATGCGTTTTTCGCCTCCGTTGAGCAGCTCGACCACCCCGAGTACCGCGGCAAGCCGGTCATCGTCGGCGCGGACCCGCAGGGAGGCCAAGGGCGCGGGGTTGTGGCGGCTTCTTCATACGAGGCGCGAAAGTTCGGCGTGCGCTCGGCAATGCCCATTTCCCGCGCTTACCGCCTTTGCCCGCAGGGGATTTTCGTCGCGCCGCGCGGTGGGCGCTATGGTGAGATTTCCCAGCGTGTTTTCGCCATCTTCCGCGATTTTTCCGACCTGGTTGAGCCCCTTTCCGTCGACGAGGCTTTCATCGACGCCACCGGTTCGCTCCGCCTCTTCGGAAGCGCCGAAAAAATCGGGCGCGAGATAAAGAGGCGCATCAAGGATGAATTGGGGCTGGTGGCCTCGGTCGGCATCGCGCCGACAAAGTTCGTCGCAAAAATCGCCTCCGACATCGGCAAGCCAAACGGTTTCGTCATGATTTCAGAGGAGGAGGTTTTAGGGTTTTTGCACCCGCTCCCCATAACGCGCCTCTGGGGGGTGGGCGAGAAGACGGCGGAGCTTCTCTCTCGACGCGGGATAAAAACCATCGGCGACGTGGCAAAAATTGGCGAAAAGGCCCTTGCGGCGATGCTTGGCGACCACGGCGCGCACCTTTGGCGTCTTTCGATGGGAATCGACGAAAGGGAGGTGGTGCCGGAAACGGCGGCCAAATCGGTCGGCAACGAGACCACCTTCGACGAAGACACCGCCGATCCGCAGATAATACGCGAAACCCTCCTTCGCCTTTGCGACAAGGTCGCCGGAAGGCTCCGCAAATACGGCTTTTTAGCCCTTGGGGTGACTTTGAAGTTCCGCGACGAGGATTTCAGGACCGTAACCCGCTCGCTCACCCGCGAAACCCCCACCGCCGTGACCTCCGACCTTTACGCCGACGCGCTAGCCCTCCTTTCACGCACCGGCTGGACCGGCGGCAAGCGCATAAGGCTGGTCGGTATAACCGCGCACCGTCTGGCGACGGGTGGAGAGGCAAGGGCGCAGGGAAACCTTTTCGTCAGCGCCGAGCGCGAGGAAAAAAAGAAAAGCGCCGAGTGCGCGGTGGACGCGGTTCGCCAGAGGTTCGGCAAGGGGGCCTTGCTGCGCGCCTCCTTGCTAAAAACAAAAAAGAGGGAAAGTTGATTTTCATAAAAAAATTTTCATCGAAAGTGGAAATCAGGGGAAAGTGTGGTATTATTACCAAAAAGGTAATAATTCAACAGGGAGAGAAGCGATGAAGCGCAACATAATCAAGATAGATGAAGCCAAGTGCACCGGTTGCGGCCTTTGCATAGTGAATTGCGCGGAGGGCGCACTTGCCATAG
>SRXB01000052.1 GCA_009724975.1 bacterium
GACGGCGTTTCCTTCGATTTTAGGGAGTGGCGCTTCAATCTCCGCTCCTCCAACACCGAGCCGGTGATGCGGCTGAATGTCGAGGGAAGAGGGGACGAGGCGTTGGTTGAGGAGAAGACCAAAGAGGTTTTGGGGATTATTGAAGGGTAGTTGCGCAGGTTGGGTGTAGCTCAAAGCCATACCTGTCAATTCCCTTTGAAGTTTTTGTGCGTCTTCGACGCCTTTATTCTTGAAGGATCTGGCCGCCCCTTCACCCGCGCCCCACTTCTTTTGGCGGTGTAAATATTGCTAAAAAAACCCAACGACCACGCATTTTATTTGACCGCACCCCGCATATTGATGAAAATACCCTCTCGTTTTTTTAAGGACCGATGCGCCTTGCGCGGTTAGACCGCCCTGCGCGCGCATTGAAAGGCGGAATAAAGAGAGATGCCTTCCAGCGGAAAGATAGAAATCAACGGCGAACTGTGCAAATCCTGCGGGCTTTGCGTGGAGTTTTGCCCCAAAAAGGTGCTTCGCATTTCAGGTCACTACAACGACAAGGGCTACTACCCCGCCGAGCAGTTTTGCGAGGGTTGCACCGGATGCGGCATGTGCGCCGTGGTCTGTCCCGAAGCTATAATAGAGGTGTGGCGTGACTGAGAAGGTATTGCTGCGCGGAAACAACGCGATGGCCGAGGCGGCTGTCCGCGCCGGGTGCAGGTATTATTTCGGCTATCCGATAACGCCCCAGAACGACGTGCCGGAATATATGTCCGAGCGCATGCCGGAGGTTGGCGGCGTTTTCATACAGGGGGAGAGCGAAATCGCCTCCGTCTACATGGTCCTTGGCGCCTCTGCCGCAGGCGGGCGCGCCATGACCACCTCCTCAAGCCCCGGCATAAGTCTAAAGCAGGAGGGACTCAGCTTTCTGGCGGGCCATGAGCTTCCCGCCGTCATCGCCAACGTGGTGCGCGGCGGCCCCGGCCTCGGGAACATCGCCGGCAGCCAGAGCGACTACTTCCAGTGCACCCGCGGCGGCGGCCACGGCGATTACCGGATGCCGGTGCTGGCCCCGGGTAATGTCCAGGAGATGGCCGACCTCACATATCTGGCCTTCGACATCGCCGACAAGTACCGCACGCCGGTAATGATAATGGCCGACGGCATGATGGGGAACACGATGGAGCCGGTGGTTTTGCCGCCGATGATAGACCCCGCCACCCTGCCAGAAAAGGACTACGCGCTGACGGGCCGCAACGGAAAGCGCCCCTCCCGGGTCCGCCTTTCGCTGATTCTCGAACCAAAGGATCTGGAAGACCACAACTGGAAGCTTCAGCGCAAATATGCGCAGATAGCCGCCAAGGAAGTACGCTACGAAACCTTCGAGATGGAAGACGCCGAAATGGTTGTCGTGGCCTTCGGAACCGCCGCAAGAATAGCCAAGGGCGCAATACGCAGGGTCAGAAAGGACGGCTTGAAGGTAGGGCTGATCCGCCCGATCACCCTTTGGCCCTTCCCCTCGCAGGCAATCGCTGAAGCCGCCAAAAACGCCAAGAATTTTCTGGTCTTCGAGCTGAACGCGGGCCAGATGGTGGAAGACGTGCGACTCTCCCTGGAAGGGAAAGCCCAGGTGAATTTCTACGGCAGGCCCGGCGGCAGCAGCCCCACTCCGCGCGATCTGGCAAAAGTAATCTCAAACCGCTACGGCCAGCAGTTGCGCTCGGCTTGATGGGGGTAACGATGGAAAAAGTATACTCGCGGCCCAAGTATCTTAAACCAGCCGCTTTTCACTACTGCCCAGGCTGCGGCCATTCGATAGTCCACCGTCTCGTGGCCGAGGTCTTCGAGGAGATGGATATCGGCGAACGCGCCATAGGCGTTGCGCCAGCCGGATGCGCGGTCCTCGCCTACAACTATTTTGATTGCGACTTCGTGGAGGGCGCCCACGGGCGCGGTGCGGCAATCGCCACCGGCATAAAGCGCCGCTTCCCCGACGCGGTGGTCTTCAGCTACCAGGGCGACGGCGACCTCGCCGCAATCGGCACGGCTGAAACGATTCACGCCGCCGCGAGGGGCGAAAACATAACCATCGTCTTCGTCAACAACGGCATATACGGCATGACCGGCGGACAGATGGCGCCCACAACCCTTCTTGGGATGAAGGCGACCACGGCCCCCTTCGGCAGGGCTTCCGTAAGGGAAGGGTACAACCTGGACATAACCCACCTCGTGGCCGAGATAGAGGGAACGGCCTTCGCGGGCCGCGCGCTCATCACATCTCCCAAAGAGATACGCAAGGCCAAGAAGATGATAGCCCAGGCTTTCCAGTGCCAGCTAGAAAAGAGGGGTTTCAGCATAGTGGAGCTTGTCTGCACATGCCCGACCAACTGGAAGCTCTCGCCAATCGCCTCCGTGAAGTACATTGAAGAGGTCATGGCGAAAAACTACCCGCCCGGCATCCTCGTCGAGCGACGCAAGATCGAAGGGGAGGGGAAGTAAAATGGTGATAAAGTCGATACTGGCGGGCTTCGGCGGCCAGGGCGTTCTTTCCATGGGCTATATTTTGGCCACGGCGGCGATGGTCGACGGCAAATACGTCACCTACCTGCCGGTTTACGGCGCCGAGATGCGCGGCGGCACGGCAAATTGCACCGTGGCCATCGGAGACGAGGAGATTGCCTCTCCCGTAGCCTCCGAGCCTGAGATTCTTGTTGTGCTAAACCAGCCCTCGCTCATCAAATTCGTCAACAAGGTATCCCCCGGCGGTCTCCTCTTCGTAAATTCCTCGCTTGTCGACAAGGAGCCCGGTCGAGAAGACCTGGAAGTGGTGAAAGTCCCCGCAAATGACCTGGCGGCCGAGGTCAAAAACCCCAAGGCCGTGAACATCGTCATGATGGGGGCGATTTCGGCCCAAAACAACCTCGTCTCCAAAGAAGCCGTGCACAAGGCGATAGAGATTGTCTTCGAGAAAAAGCCCAAACTCGTCCCGCCGAATGTGGCGGCTTTCGACAGGGGCTACGATTACATAAAGTCCAAGGAGTCCTAAATGAAAATCACCCAGCTTTCGATACAGCTTGACGACGAACCCGGTCACCTTTGCGCCATGAGCGAGCTTCTTGGCGAGGAGGGAATCAACATACGCGCGGTAAGCGCGGTTTTAAGCCCCAAGGGGAGCCTTGTCCACATCGTGGCGGATAATCCCGCAAAGGCCGCGGAGCTTTTGGGGGCAAGCGGATACAAATTCGAGGAATCGCAAGTCATAGCGGTGGAGACTCCCGACCATCCGGGCGGGATGAACGCCGTGATGCGGCCTCTGGCACGCGCGGGAATCCACATCCGCTACTTCTACCCAATGATTGGCAGCATTCTCCAGAACGCGGTGATGATTCTTGGCGTTGACGACCTCGATGGCGCCATAAAGGCCCTCAAGAAAGAGTATATAAACATCCTCGTCGCCCGCCCTGTTTCCGGCGGGAAATAATACAAGATATCCTAAAATGAAAAAGCCGCCCCTCGGGCGGCTTTTTTTGTTATGGAAGGCGCTCAGGCCGTGGGGTTAGGCGAAGTCGCCTGCCCGCATAGCTCTTTCATCAGGTCGGCAACCGAGGTCACGCGGTCTATCATTCCGGCCAGCGCCCCGACAGTGTAAAGCTGAGGCTCCTTATCAGGGTTGTAGCCGCAGGAGCTCAGAAGGCCGTTGCAGATGCAGAAAAACTTTTCGGGGAGGTCGCGGGCGTTGCACTTGCCCCCGAGCATGGCGTAGCCCTTGTCGCAGATGGTCTTGTGCATTCCTTTTAGCGTCTCAAGGAACATCGGCGAGCTGTTCAGCACGCGAAAGGGCAACCCGCAGGGGCTTCCCGGCTCGGTGGCTATAAGGATGTCCTCGGGGGTGCAATCGACGACCGCCTTTTTAAAGGAGTCCGAAGCTCCGCTCTCCTCGGTGGCGAGGAACCTTGTGCCCATCTGGACGCCGCTTGCGCCCATCTTTATGAATTTGGCGATGTCTTCGTGGGTGTAGATGCCGCCTGCGACGATTACTGGGAAGTTGCCGTATTCGCTCGCGACCTCGAGGCATTCCGCCAAAAGGTTTTCAAGGCTGGAGTTGGGGGAAAAGATGTCGTCAAGGGATTTCCAGCCCAGATGGCCTCCGGCAAGGGGACCCTCCACAACTACCGCGTCCGGTATTCTCCCTAGTTTTTCCCACCTTTTGCAGATGATGCGAAGCGCCCTGCCCGATGAGACTATGGGGATGAGCGCGGTGTTTTTGCCGTTCGGGTGCTCTTTGGCCAAGGCCGGAAGGGCGAGGGGAAGGCCCGCGCCGGAGACTATGGCGTCGACCCTGCCGTCCAGCGCACCCATAACCGAGGCTTCATATGTGGATTCGAGGGCGACCATTATGTTGATGGCGACCGGGTCGCCCGCTTCCTTGGATTTTTCGACCTCTATGGCCGCCGCCTCGCGGGTGGAGACCTTTTTGCCGAGTGCTTTTCCTACGAGTCTGTCAAGGGCCGCGCTTGAGAGAGTGCCTAGGCCACCTTGCGCCGAAACGGCGCTGGCGAGGCGCGAAAGGGAGACGCCAACGCCCATGCCGCCTTGCACTATGGGTAACGGGCGCGAGAAATTTCCGATGTTCAAAGAGGGGAGTTGCATTCATCCATCCATGTTTCTGGTTTAAAACGAGATTATAATTTCAGGTTTTGGCTCCAAGGTCAAGGAAAGTTGCGCAAAATAAAAATTTCGCAGTTGCGGCGCAGATTTTTTTGCGGCGCGGCGGCGATTATCGAATTTGCCGGTTGGTCGAGGGTACCTTTTCCGGGTTGAAATTTGCCGCCGCCCACCCAATCAGCTCATGCGCCAAAGCGCCCGAAAGCTCACTGGGCGGGGGGTGGCCCAAGAACGAGAGGGCTAGGCCGATAAGCCCGCCCCCCTCTTTTTCGAGGTCTATACCCGCAGCAAAAGACACCGCGTTGTCGCGCTTTGAAAGCTTGCCGCCCCCCTCGGCGGTGACCAGCGGCAGATGGGCGTAAGCAGGGGTGGGCAGGCCGAGTAGGCGCTGCAAAAGAATCTGGCGCGGGGTCGAAAAGAGAAGGTCCGCGCCACGGACGACCTGGTTGACCCCCATCGCGGCGTCGTCCGCCACCACGGCAAGCTGGTAGGCGAAGAGGCCGTCGGCTCTTTTGAGTACAAAATCCCCTCCGGATTCATCGAAGGAAAAATCGATAGCGCCGCGAAGCCCGTCAACAAAATGGACGTGCCTCCCTTCAGTTAAAAGCCTCATGGAACGGGGTGTTTTTCCGACCGGAAGTCCCTTGCGGCAACTGCCTGGGTATGCGGGCCCCTCGTCTCCGTCATGGGGCGCGGAGGGGGCGGCGGCAAGCTCTTTTCTGGTGCAGCCGCAGGGGTAGACCAGCCCTTTTTCGGCAAGATTTTCAAGAGCTTCCTGGTAAAGAGCAGTCCTCTTGCTCTGGTAAACCACATCGCCGTCCCAGAAAAGGCCAAGGGCCTCAAGGGTGCGCAAAATATCGGCGTCGCACCCCCTTACAACCCTCGGCGCATCGATGTCCTCCATGCGCATCAGCCACAGCCCGCGGGCGCTTTTCGCGAAAAGATAGCTTCCCACAGCCGCAATGAGCGAACCCATGTGGAGCGGGCCCGTGGGCGAGGGCGCGAACCTTCCGGTTACAACTTCATTTTGCGATATGACCATGCAAATCTCTCGGGGCACAAAAATCTTGGCAAGAGACGGGTTATGTTGGATTATATACCGGCTTTGATTTCATTTTAATTAAGCAGTCCGATTATAGTGGGAAAGAGTATTGGAAAAGAAGGAGATACCCCAAAAGCTCCTGGAAATATTCATAACGGCGGGCAAATTCCCGCCGGTTCGCTGGGTTGCGGGCATGCTCTCGCAAAACAGCGCCATACACGACAAAAATGACGTCGTGCGCGGCGTTGCCGCTGCAGTGGTCAAGGAGTACGGGGCCAACAGGCTCGACGCCACGGTCGCCGCCAGAACCGCAAAAGCCTACCAGCTGGTCTATTTCCGCTCACAGATAAAATCCCTGAGAAAAAAACTCGACGAAACACCGCCGGATTACAAGCCGGAAAGGCGAAAGCGTTTTGAGAATATGCTGGCGGGCTATGAAAGAAGGCGCGCCGAGCTTAAAAAGCTCTCCAGCTCGCTTGACATAATCGACTACCTCGCCCGCTATTACACCGAAGACATGGCGGCGGAATTCGATCCTGCCTTTTTCATCCTCTTCAAGCAGCTCTCCTACCGCTTTTTCCCGAATCTTTGCAGGAGCCTTCGCATATCGGAGGCGGAGCCCGGAGTTGTCGACGAAATAAAGCGGGTCGCGAAGGAGCACCCCGTAATCTTTCTCCCCAACCACATGTCAAACGCCGACCATGTGCCGATTTGTCTCGCCCTTAACGCCTTTGGCCTGCCCCAGCCCAAGATAGCCGCCGGAGCCAACCTTTTCAGGGGCGTTTCGGCCTTGGCGCTCCCAAGGCTTAACGCATACAAGATACGCCGTGAGTACGTGGGCGAGGGCGGGTTTTTCCGCGAGATAAAGTGGTTTCAAAACCCTATCTACCGCAGGGTTCACACCGAATACCTGCGCTGGGGATGGGACCACAACGAGCCGTTGATGTTCTACCCCGAGGGGACGCGCTCCAGGGATGGCCGCATGGGAAAGCCCAAGCTCGGCATAATGGCGGATATTTTCGCTTACGCCCGGGAGCTTGAAAAGACGATGTATCTCGTGCCGGTCTCCCTCTCATACACAATAGTTCCGGAAGACAAAGAGATAGAGGCTGGCCGCACCGGCAAGGAGATATCGCACCGCGATCTTCTCTCCCAGCTGGCCCACCTCGACAAGCAGTACAAGGAATATTCCCGTTCGGAGATAGACGTTCGCTTCTCCGCGCCGGTCGAGCTGACCGCCGCCACGAAATCGCGCGGAAAGATGGCCGAAGATGTGATGGCTACCGTGGCGAAAAACATCGCGATAACCCCGACCTACCGCCTGGCCTACGCGCTTGTAAAGCGAAAGGATGAAAAGGGCGCGGAAATATTCTCGGCGGAAACCATAAGGGAGGAGTTCGCCGTCGTGGGGCCGGAGCCGGAGAGGCTAAGGGAGGCGGGCGCCATCGATGAGGCCCTTTTGGACGCCATCGGCATCTTCAAGATGCGTGGCTTTATCGAGGAGCGGGAGAACGGGTCCTACGCAATATCCGACGAGCCTTTGCTAAGGCAGTACGCAAACCGCATAGCGGCAAAACTGGGGGAATAGCCCCCCCACAATGTCCTTTCGGTTGTTGACGGTCAGTAGCCTAGGCGCTTTGCATCGGCCTTGTGGAAGAGGTCGAAGAAAACCACGCTCTCATCTCCCATTCTCCCGCAGTCCGGGCAGTCGCGCAAAACTTCGCCCTCCAATTTCCTGCAGGCGTCGCACCACTTGTATATGAGGCGGTAGCCCGACCGGCCCACGTATTTTTTCATCTTGCCACGGTGTGGTCCCGCCAGCATGCCGTCGGTATCTTCAGGGTTTTCCAGAAGCCTTTCCATCACGGCCTTTATTCTTTTTGCCCCCTCTGGATCTTCCTTCTTTATGCGCTCAAGACTTTTCTTGAAGTGCTCAGCCGAGTAGTAGCGAAAGCGCCCCTCTTGAAAGGTTTCTTCCATCCTCACCTCGCGGGCGCGCCCCGGAACATGAAATACGCCGCCGCCACGAGGCAAAGGGCGCTCCAAAGGTAGTCGAGGCGGAACTCTTCCTTTAGGTAGACGAGTGAAAAGAGGGCGAAGACGGCCATGGTGATTACTTCCTGTATCACCTTTAGCTGGCCGACAGTGAAATAGCCGTGGCCTATGCGGTTGGCCGGTACCTGCAGGCAGTATTCAAAGAAAGCCACCCCCCAGCTTATGAGGATGACTACGGCCAGCGGGCGCGAGCGAAAATCGCGCAAGTGGCCGTACCATGCGTAGGTCATGAAGATATTGGAGAAAAAAAGAAGGACCAGTACCGACCACCTGCCCATGAATTCGCCTTTCCGATAGGTTCACCCATCAGGATATACATCTTTCGGCGGCGAAAATCCATGTTTTGAGGGGGGCGTTATTCGGCGGCCAGCTTCGCGTAGACGCGACGGTTTTTGGCGCGGCCCTCTGCGTTCTTGTTCGAAGCTATCGGGCGCTCTTCACCATAGCCTACGGCGTGCAGGCGGTCTTTGCCGATGGCGAATTCCTTTGTGAGCATGTCGACTACGGCCTGGGCCCTGCGCAGCGAGAGTTTCTTGTTGTAGTCGTCCTTGCCGACGTCGTCGGTGTGGCCTTCCACCGTTATCTCAAGGTCGGGGAAGGCTTTAAGGAATTCGGCCACGGCGGCGACGTTGCCGCGATACTTTTCCTTGATGACCGCCTTGTCGGTGTCGAAGTTGATCTTTAGCTCTATAACGGCGGTGTTGAGTATCACGTAGGGATCGGTCACCACCAGGGAGGTAGAGGTCGGGTTGACCGAGGGTGGCGCCATCTCAACATTGATGGGGGTGGTTACCGGAGCCGGCGCGGCGGCCACCGGCGCAATCAGGGATGCCGCTGCGGCGCGTCTTGGCTCCCTCGCCTCGATCGGGGCTGGGGCGGGCATTGCGGGAGCGGGCATTGGCAGTATGGTCAGCTCGGGATTTTGGGCCACGACCAGCATCTCTTCTTCAACGGTCGCGGCGCTTATTATAAGCGGCGGGTTTTCGAGCTCCAGCAGTAGCGGAGCCTCTTCCTTCACCGAGCAGGCGGCGACCGTCTCGTTCGCAGCGATGGCCGGCCGGATCGGCCACTTGGCCCGCAGCTTCAGGAAGGGGCCTTCGCTTCTAATATTTTCACCGGTGAGGTCGTTGTCGAAGCTGTCGAAGGAGTATCCGGCGCTTACCCAGATGTTTCTGTCGACCCTAAAGCCAGCCTCGACCTGTCCGCCCTGATCGTAGGCTCTTGCAGAGGGGCTCCTTACAAGCCGGTATTTCGCGCCGAGGTCCCAGCGGTCGGCGAACTCGTGGGTAATGCCGAGGCCGACCAGGTCGGTGTAGGCTTCGTCGCCCTCTTCCCTTGAGAGCTTGGCGGCGAGGCGGCCGTTGATGACGGTGGCCTTGGTGAGCTGGTAGTTGGCGGCGAGGCCGGCCACGTAATTTTCGTTGTTGTAGGCGTTGTCAAGGCCGTTGCGCTCTTCCGCGCGGTATTCAAGGCGGCCCAGGGCGCTGAGGCTTCCAGTTCCCATCGGGCGCAGGGCCAACCCGATTCTTGCGCGCCTTTGCTTGAACTCGCCCTCGGCGGAGGCTTTGTCGTTGAAGTAGCGCAGGTCGGCCAGAAGCGAAAGACCATTGGTTAGCTTTCTGGCGAGCCCCGCCTCTCCCAGAACCGAGTATTCTCCGGACTCGGAGGTGTGGGTGAAGTATTCGGCGCGGGCGGTCATTTTCTGGCGCTTGCTTGAGATGTATTCCAGGGCGGCGGTAAGAGCGAGAACGTCGGGGTCGGAATCGCTTTCATCGCCGGTCGTGGTTATCTGGTTTTCGGCGGAAAAATCCGCTGAAAGGCCCTCGCCGAGACGCAGGCGGTTGCGAAGTCCGGTGACTTCGACGTTGCGCACCGCGCTCTGGCCGTTTTCAAGCCTGTTTTCGCTGTAGGCGACGGTGTTTTCGGTAAGCTTGGCCTCAACGCCCGCAACGGTGCGGACCACATCGCTCTCATCCTCGGAGGCGTACTGTGCCCTTAGGTATGCGCGGGCGCCGTCGGTTATCTTATAGTCGATCCCCGCTTCGGAGATGTTGTTTTGGGGCGCTATGAAATCCTGCGAATGGGAGGCCAGAAGCGAAAGGCTCTCGCCTACCTTGGTTTCCGCGTAGAGGCGGGCGGAGGTTGCCTCGTCGGCTGTGGATTCTGAGGTGTCGAAGGGCTCGCGAGTGTAGGCGCTAAGGGGCGAAACGCGGTGGTCGTCGGACTGCTCGCGGGAAACCTCAAGGCCGACCTTCGTGGAGCCAAAAGATTTCTCAGCCAGGGCCGATGCCCCCCAGTTGCTCATCTGGTTGAGGGTGTCTTCCTCGCTATAGTATTTTGCCGCGTATTTAACCTCTTCGGAGGGTTTTACGGCGGCCTCGAAGCCGTATTTCTCGGTCCCGCGCGAAGCCTCGGTCGAGGAGGGGTTTATGAAGTCGTCACCCACTTTGCGGTAGTAGGCTTTCAGTTCGGTTCCTTTTGAGGGGGCCGATTTAAGTTCGACGTCGAAGCCCTCGTCCGAAACCGGCGAAAGGATGCTTGCGATGTTGTCGGTGGCGAAAGCCCTGGCCGCTTCAGCCC
>SRXB01000633.1 GCA_009724975.1 bacterium
GTCGATAAGGACGGTGACGGGTAAAAGCTCTACCTTGTAATCCTTTGCTATGGCCTGGTTTACATCCCGAAGAACAGGGTATTTAAGGTCTATTCCGGCCTTTCGAAGGGTGGCGGCTATGCGTGCCTCGGGAAAAAAATCGGTGTTGACGCTGAGGACGGTGAGGCCGCGCATAGAGTATTTGTCGTGCAGCTTTAAGATGTGGGGCATCTCCTCAATGCAGGATTTGCAAAAGACCGACCAGAACTCGATAAGAACGACATGGTTGCCGATAAAATCCGCAAGGCGCGCATCGCCGCCCCCGAGAAGCGGCGCGGCGAAGGCTGGCGCTTTGGCATTGACCTCAACTACCATGGAATCGCCGCTCGTGCGTTCTTTTATCGCGTCCGCGGCTGATTCGGTTGTTGAAGACTCCTCTTTCGCCGTTGACGCCGCTTTTTTGCCCTCTTCTCCGCCGGAGCAGGCGCAAAGGAGGAAAAGGGCCAGCAAAATGGCCGCAGGGCCCAAAAGGCGCGTCGATGCGAACCGGCGCCGGATTGCGGTCAAG
>SRXB01000327.1 GCA_009724975.1 bacterium
GAGGGTTTCATTGAGCGATTTGGCCGTATCGGCGTAGTAGGTGGTGGCGGCGTAAATGACCTTGCCGTCGCGGTCCACCACTATGCTGGTGGGCAGCGCGGCTATGCTAAGCTGCTTGTAGGCGTCGAAATCCTTGTCCAGCAGGACGGGAAAGGTCAGGGCCATCTGCTTTATGTCGCCCTTTAGCTTTTCCACGTGCTGGGGCGCCAGCATCCTCGTCTCCTGGTTTATGGCGAGAACGACAAGGTCTTCGCTATCCGAATAGTTCTTCTGGAGAAAGACCAGCTCGTCCATGCACCTGGGGCACCAGGAGGCCCAAAAGGCCATCATCACGACCTTGCCCTTGAAATCGGAGAAATTGACCTTGTTTCCTTCGATGTCATAAACGGTGAAGTTGGGCATCTTTTGCCCCACTTTTATGCTAAGGGCCGAAGCCGACGCCGGAAGCCAAAGGGCCAATGCCGCCAAAGCCAGCGCCACCCTGAAAGAAATCCTCATCCCTGTCCTCCTTTTGAAGGTGAAGCGAAATGAAAGTTCAAAATGAATTATCTCACGAACCAACTCATTTTACTAATGTCACGAACCGGTTTTCCCGAAGGCGTTTTCACCGAAAAGGAACTTGTGGTCGTGTACCGACCCCTCCCCCGTCGTGCGCGAGCGCATCGCCCTGTGGCAGCCAAGGCACCCCGAGCCGCTCTTTACCGAGGCGGCGTGATCCTTGCCGGAATCGGGTAGCTTTTCGTGGCAGCTTTGGCAATATTCGGCCTCGGTCATCTTCTCTTTGGCCTCTTTTTTGCCACGCGAGCGAAAATCGTTGCACGAGGAGCACCCCTGGGTTCTCCTCTCTGTCACGGTTCCCTTCCACCACTGGTACTGGCGGGTTCTGTCCTCGTAGCTGCCGTCCCCGTAAAAACTTTCGTCCGACTGGCCGGGTTTGGGCACCAGCCCCTTGAAGAAGTAGGAGAGGTCCTGCCCGGGCAGGTAGCCCAGCGGAAATTGAAACTGGCCGGAGATGTCGTGGCCGGTGGTGTGGCACGAGTGGCAGACCATCTCGCGCTTTTCGGCGGTCAATCTTGAAGGATTTACTATAAGAGCACGGTCGCCGCCCTCCGAGTGGCGAAGGCCCGGGCCGTGGCACGCCTCGCACCCCACCCCCGCCTCCACGTAGCGGGGTTTCTCCTCCATGATGTATCCGGTGGTGTGGCAACCGGCGCAGTAAAGGCCCCAGGGCTTGTCCTCCCAGGCCACCGCCTCCCACTTACGCCATTTTATGTTCCAACCCGCGCCTTTTACGTAAAGCTCGCCCTCCACCTCCTCAACGTACCTCTGGCTCCAGTGACTTCCCAAGGATAGCGCCACAACCTCCCTGCCGAAGGGAGCCCTCGAGGAGAAATCGGCCCTTACGGTTTCCGGCGATTTTTTCGCGTCGCCGACCATCCTCGCGTGTGGGGTTTTCTTCCACTCTTTATATATCTCTACGTGGCATCTGGCGCAGGCGTCGGAGCCGACGAATTCCTCCACCCTTAGCGTCTCCATCAGCGGAGCGCGCTTTTTCCCCACTTCGTCCATCCGGTGGCAACCGTTGCAGAGCTGGCCGCTCTCGTTGGGCTGGCGGAGGAAATAGGTTTTGTATTTTTTTCCGAAAGTGACGAGCGAAAGGAGTTTTTGAGCGAAGGGCTGCGCCACGTAGGGGGAATCGCCCTCGCTTTTCATGTGGGGGTCGTGGCAGGTGGCGCAGGTCATGACGCCGCCCTCGGAGAGGTGGACTCCCTCGGGCAACTTCATCTCCGGCTTTATCTCCACCGGATGGGTTCCGAAGACCATCTTGCGGTCGTGGCATTTTAGGCAGACGCTTATTACGTCGGCGTTCAGGACCACCGGCTGCGCGGGAGTCTTCTCACCCTCGTTAACGACGTGGCACTCGGCGCACCCGTCGGGTTCGGCGAACCTCGCGTGGGGATTTTGGGCCAGGGCTGGCGCGGCCAGAGCCAGAGGCAAAAGAAGGAGGAAAAGAAAAAAGCGCATCGGCTAAATCCTGAAAGCCTCTATCTTTTCCCGAAGGCTGGCGCGAAGTTCGCTTACGCGCTCCTGGCTTTCGCCGTTTTCAAGCGCCTGCGAAAGCTCCCTCTCGGCCTCGCTTATACGCAAAACCTTGTCGCGCAAAGAGTGGGTGAGGTTATTCATGACATCGTTGAAGACCCTGAACTCGTCGGCCTTTCTTAGTTTGGTTTCCAGCGTCAGGTCCCCCTCGGTTATCTTTTCGAGGTTCACCCGCACGCGGTAAAGGGGGCCGACTATCCTATGGCTCTCAAGGAGGGCAAGAGCGGCTACAGGGATTGCGACGAGGACCATCGAGGCCAGCGAGCCGCCCAGGACCGCCTCGAAAAAAATCTCCCAGCTC
>SRXB01000634.1 GCA_009724975.1 bacterium
GTCGATAAGGACGGTGACGGGTAAAAGCTCTACCTTGTAATCCTTTGCTATGGCCTGGTTTACATCCCGAAGAACAGGGTATTTAAGGTCTATTCCGGCCTTTCGAAGGGTGGCGGCTATGCGGGCCTCGGGGAAAAAATCGGTGTTGACGCTGAGGACGGTGAGGCCGCGCATAGAGTATTTGTCGTGCAGCTTTAAGATGTGGGGCATCTCCTCGATGCAGGATTTGCAAAAGACCGACCAGAACTCGATAAGAACGACATGGTTGCCGATAAAATCCGCAAGGCGCGCATCGCCGCCCCCGAGAAGCGGCGCGGCGAAGGCTGGTGCCTTGGCATTGACCTCAACTACCATTGAATCGCCGCTCGTTCTTTCTTTTATCGTGTCTGCGGCTGATTCGGTTGTTGAAGACTCCTGTTTCGCAGTTGACGCCGCTTTTTTGCCCTCTTCTCCGCCGGAGCAGGCGCAAAGGAGGAAAAGGGCCAGCAAAATGGCCGCAGGGCCCAAAAGGCGCGTCGATGCGAACCGGCGCCGGATTGCGGTCAAG
>SRXB01000328.1 GCA_009724975.1 bacterium
GCCCGCCACTTCCAGATTTCCGTCGGTGGGGGTGTTAAGTGCGCCGAGTATTGAGAGGAGGGTCGATTTGCCGGAGCCCGATTCCCCCATTACAGAGACGAATTCCCCCTCCGTTATGGTGAAGGAGGCCTCTTTGAGGGCTTTGACTTCGGCTTCTCCGCTCCCGTAGGATTTTGCCAGTGTTTTAGCGATTATAAGGCTCATTTCATCCTCCTACATGGCCCTTAGGGCTTCGTTGGGGTCCATGTTCGAGGCCGCGAGCGCCGGATATAGTGAAGCCGCAAGCCCCAGAAGGAGCGAAACGGCAATTGCGGCCCCCGCGAGGGTCGGGTCGAAGGCGACATGGGCTCCTTCCCCCTGCGAAAAGAGGGGAAGGGCCGCCGAGGCGATGCCGAGGCCCGCGGGGTAGCCCAAAATTCCTGCAAGGAGGGAAACCAGAGCCGATTCGGTGAAGATTATGCTCATCACGTGCGACCTGCGAAAGCCGATGGCGCGAAATACGCCTATCTCGGCGGTCCGCTCGCGCACGCTGCCCATCATCGTCACCAGCACCATCAGGCCGCCAACCAGAAGGACCACCGAGGAGATGCCCCAGGAGAAGCGGCTCAGGTGCTCTATCGTCTCAAGGCGGCTTTTGACCACCTGCTGAATAGCCATTACGTTGGCCGAGGGAATCGCCTCGGAGATTTGCCCCACCATCTCGGAAATCGGGCAGTCCTTGCAAAGCGCCGCGACCTCCACCAGCGTCACAGACCCTTTTTTGCCCAAGATCTCCTGCGCGGCGGCAAGGTCGGTGAAGATGAGGCTGTCGTCCTGCGAGCCGGTGGGCTCCAGAACGCCGGAAACCTCCATCATCCTACCTTTTATCTCGACTTTTTCCCCCGGGAGGAGGAAGGCGAGTTTGGCTACCTCCGAGCCGAGGACCAGCGAGCCGCCTTTTTCCGGGACCTGTCCCGCCGCCACTTTCCACCAGGGCTTCAAGACCTTGTAGGTGGCGAGGTCTATCCCCGCCAGAAGCGCCTTGTGGCCGGAGGTTTCCACCACGCCCAGCACCGTCGGGCCGAGCGCGGCTATGTTGGCGGAGTTTCTTATGGTCTTTATGTTGTTGACGTCCTCTTCGCGAAGCTCCTTCATGTCGAAGGAAACCCCGCCGAGGGCGAGCCCCCCGTAGGTCAGCGAGAGGGTCTCGCTCTTTGGGAGGACGAGGATGTTGGCCCCGTAGCGCTCAAGCTTTTCGTTGACGTTGCGGGCCATCGCGCCGGTCATCGAGAGGAGGGCGACAACGGTGGAGACGCCCACGAGGAGGCCAAGGAGCAGAAATCCCGCCTTGGCCTTTCTCCTCCTGAGGTTCAGAAAGGCTATGTCGGTGAGTCTCATGGCGCTATTTCTTCAGATTGAAATAGTTTTTGCCGGCCTCTATGTCCGAGACCCTTATGACCAGCTGATCGCCCTGAGCGGAGCGGTTTAGCGGCGAGGGGTTGCAGCCGCCCTTCACCTCGTTGATCCTGTCGACGGGAAAGCGCATCTGGCAGTTTCCGCAGACCATCTCGCCTCCGTCCTGCTTGTACCCCTTGCCTTCGGGCCAGCAGGCGTCGCAGGCGTCGAAGGCGGCCCTCGCCACGCCGTCGGTCCCCTTGACGACGAAATATCTTACCGTGATGCCGTCGGCGGTTTTGTGCTCGAAAAATTTGGCTTTCCCGGGCTCAAGGCTGGCGAGCGGTATGGATACCGCCTGTCCGCCGCCGGCTGCTGTTGTCTGGGAGGGCGGGGCGGCTGTCTTTTCCAGCCTGGGTTCGCCGCTGGCGGGGGATTTTAGGTTGAAGACCGCGATGAAGGCGACTATGGCTATGCCGGCCACCGCCAGGATGGCGATTTTGAGCATTTTGCCGGAGCTTTTCTCCACGGCGGCGCGTTTGTGGGCGTATTTGTCGGAATATTTGCCGGTAGACATTCTGTTTTCTCCAATTCCCGCGAGGCCTTTAATCTGTTTGCCTCGCAATTATATCGCTTTGCCCCGAAAGAGGGCGCAATTTTTCCGTAATTTGGGAATCGGAGTCTTCAGCAGTCGAAGCGCCCCAGTATTTGTAGGGTTTTGGAGGCGAAGGGGGGCGAAGAAGAACGGAATTTAAGGTCGGGAGACCTTCCAGCCTCTAAAATGGGGTGGGCGAAAACGCAAACCGCAAGGGCGGGCTTTGAAAGCTCGGGATTATTGCCGGAAATTGCCGAAGGGGTCGGCTCTTCGCGCCCCAGGGGCGAGCAGGAGCCTTTTATCCCCGCCTTCTGGCTGCAGCAGCACTTATTTTCCCCCGCCGAAAAGGAAACCTGCCCGTTTTTATTGCAGCAAAAGCACTTGCCCTTGCAAAGGAGCGCACTTCCCGCCAGCGCGTGGGCCGCGACAAG
>SRXB01000329.1 GCA_009724975.1 bacterium
AAAATCATCGGGGAATAGCCTTTTGGGCAAAATCCTCTCCCCATCCTTTTACCTCTCGCCAACCCTTGAGGTGTCGCGGGGGCTTTTGGGCAAGCGCCTTGTGCGGGTTGAGGCCGATGGAACGCGCACCAGCGGCCTTATCGTGGAAACCGAGGGGTATGTTGGGATGGAAGACCTCGGCTGCCACGCGCGGTCGGGCAAAACCGCCCGCAACGCCTCGATGTGGGGGCGCGGCGGGCTGGCTTACGTCTATTTCACCTACGGCATGCACTGGATGCTAAACGCGGTGACTGAAAGGGAGGGCTTCCCCTCGGCGGTTCTCATCCGCGCCGTGGTGCCGGAGGAAGGGATAGCCCTTATGCGGGCCAGAAGGGGCGGGGTGAAGGATAAAATCCTCGCCGACGGCCCCGCCAAGCTCACCCAGGCCTTCGCTATCGGCAAAAAACTCGACGGAATCGACCTTTGCGACCCCGCCTCGCCCCTCTTCATAGAGGAAGGGGCGGCGGTTTTGCCCGAAAACATCTCCACCCACCCGCGAGTGGGGCTTTTCTCGGTGCCGGAGCCGTGGAAATCCATTCCATGGAACTTCAAAATACGCCACGTGGAGGTAAAAAGGTGAAAACCGGCTACGAAGAGTACCTTGAGAAGATAGAGGCGCGTTACGACAGGCTGATTTCCGAGGGGAAGATGACCAATTCCTCCCGCGTGATTCCCGTCAACGTCGCGCTCAAGCCAAAACAGTGGGTTTTGCCATCCGAGGAAGCCATTTCAATACTTTCCGGGGCGAAAAACATCGCGCTAACGAAATGCCAGTGCCGCGAGCTTGCCCATAAGTGCGCCGCGCCCCTTGAGGTCTGCTTTCACCTTGACGAATTCGCGCTAAAGACGGTTGAGCGCGGCAAAGGGCGTCTCATATCAATTGAAGAGGCGAAAGAGGCTTTGGCGCTCGCCGCAAAAAGCGGCCTTGTCCACCTCACCCTTTACGATCCCTCACGCCGAGTCTTCGCCCTCTGCAGCTGCTGCCCCTGTTGCTGCCACGATTTCTTCCTCCTCAAAGAGAAGGGCCGCAGGGAACTTGTGGCCCATTCGGAGTTCATAGCCCGCACCGACGGGGAAAAATGCGACAACTGCGGAGCTTGCGTCGCCCCCTGCCCTTTCGACGCCAGGGCCGTTGAAGGCGGACTTTTTCTTTTCGAGGAAAAGAACTGCTACGGATGCGGCGTTTGCGTCCCCGCCTGCCCCAAAGGGGCCATCGAGATGGACCGAAGGTGAAAGCACCTCCTATTTTATAAAAATTCACTCCTTGGAGTGATTTCCCCCTCTCCGTTTGGCGCTATATCTTGGCCGTTGCCTAATAACCTCCTCAAAGGGAAAAGCGATGGCCGGTAAATGCGCGTCTATTTTACTTTTTGCTGCAATACTTCTCTCCTGCTCCCGTCAAAGCGCCCTTTTAAAGCCGCCAATGCCCGATGGCGCGGCCCTGACGCCCGACGCCGCCTCCATGCTTTCCATGGCGCAAAACGGCGACGTGGAGGCGATGTGGCGGCTCTCAATAGATTTTTACAGGGGCGACGGCGTGCCGAAAGAGAAGGCGGCGGCGCTTTATTGGGGTCTTCTGGCCGCCGAAAAGGGCTCCGCCGAGGGAATGAACGTGGCGGGCCTTGTCTACGAGGATGAAGATTGCCCCACGGGGCGAGATTACGGCAAGGCCATGGAGCTATTTGAAAAAGCCTTCTCGCTCGGCTACCCGGGAGCCGCAAACAATATAGGCGCTATGTATGAGTTCGGGCGCGGGATCGCCCAGAATTACACCGAGGCGGCTAGGTGGTACAAGATTGCGGCTGACGCTGGCGTGGAGGTGGCCCAAAACAACCTCGGCGCGCTTTATGAAAAGGGGCTGGGGGTCGCGCGCGATGCAAGAGAGGCCGCCCGCCTCTACTATTTGGCCGCCTGCGGAAAAGAGCCGGTGGCGATGAGCAATCTTGGATATCTCTACGAGAGGGGAGAGGGTGTTGGGATGGATTACTCCCTTGCCCTTTTCTGGCAGAGGAAATCAGCCGCCGCCGGTTGCGCAGGGGGGCTTTTCGGCCTTGCCGGTCTTTACCGCGAGGGGCTGGGGACGGACAAAGATCCCGTAATAGCGCTCGTCCTCTATATAAGAGCCAGCCAAAAGGGGCTGGAGCTTGAAGAGAGGCAAGCCATGGAGGTGGCGTCGAAAGCCGCTTGGGAACTTTTGCGCGCCGGAGAGTTCACGCAAGGGAAATCTTTTGACCAGAAGCTTTTAGGGGAGGCGATAATCCGGTTTCGCGAAAAAAACGGGCTGAAGGGAAGCGAAGAGCTCTCCGCCCCCCTCATGGCGGCCTTATTGAGGGAAAACCAGCAGATGGTGAAGGAAAAACT
>SRXB01000635.1 GCA_009724975.1 bacterium
CTCTACGCTGGATTAGCCGACCTTACCGCCTCCAAAGAGCGTCGGCGAACCCTAAAACTCCCCGAAGGCTCCACGATAGCCGACGCCCTCAATTTTTTAGGGATTGAAAAACCTCTTTGGGCTATCATGCTCGTCAACGGAATACACGCATCGCCTGAAACAAAGCTTCAGGAAGGCGACCTGCTCACCGTATTCCCGCCGGTTGCGGGGGGCTGAAAAAATATTGGCGAAAGCCAATTTTATTGCATTTTTGGAGTCCGTAAATGTCCGACACCCATCAAAAAGCTCTTGAGATAAACCTCGACCCGAAAAAATACGGCGTCTTCGCCGAAATAGGCGCTGGCCAGGAGGTCGCGCGCTGGTTTTTCCGCGTCGGCGGCGCGGCGGGCACCGTCGCCAAGACCATCTCCGCCTACGACATGACCTTCAGCGACGTAATCTACGGCCCCTCGCAGCGTTACGTCAGCAAAGAGCGCCTTTTGCAGATGCTGGCGCACGAATACAAGCTCACCCTTGAGCGGCTGAGCGAAAAGCGCGGCGC
>SRXB01000330.1 GCA_009724975.1 bacterium
GTCTTCGTACGCGGCAAGGTTTATTCGGTGACCGATGCCTCGGCCATCTTGGGAGTTAGGCCGGAAGGGCCCTGGGGGGCCTACATACTTGTAAAGGACGGCGGCCTTGAAACCGCGCTTGTGGCCGAGAGGGTGGAGGGGGTTATTCCCCTTGAGGGGGACGACCTCGTAAGCGCCAACGCCGTATGGCAGGGCGCGCGCATGGGGCTTGTGCTGGGCAGGGTGAAAAATTCCCTGCAAACCATATATGTACTTGATATCGGGCGCTGCCTTGCGCAGTAGCCCTGATTTTTAATCGGAGGGCAAAAGCAGATGGTGGAGATGTTAAAAAAGAGCCTCACCGCCAAGATCGTCATGTCTGTGGCGGTCCTGAACATTTTGGCGTTCGGCTTCATGGGCTGGTTCGCCATGAACCAGAGCGCCAAATCTCTTCGCGAGATGGAGAGCAGGTGGACGGCGAACTTCACCGATTACATGGATATAAGCATCCAGCACTACATGGAGCTGAACGCCCCCGAGGACCTTCAGCACTTCATGGCCGAAAACACCAAGGCGAGGGGAAAAGGGCTTAAGTTCGTAAGCGTCATAACCCCCTCGAAAATCGTCAAATATTCAAGCGACCAGTCAATGGTGGGAAAGCCCGAAGCCGACCCGATAATCCTCGACCTTCTGAATAAAATCGAGGGCGCTCACGCGGTGCAGAACTACCGCGACGACAATGTGAGCATTACCGCTGTGCCACTCGTAGCCAAGGAGGTCTGCACCGCCTGCCACGACCACAGGCCGCTGGGTAAATTCCTGGGCACCACCGTCTTCTCCCAGGACATCTCCTTCATAAACGAGCACTTCCAGGACACGATGGCGCAGGAGATAATGCTCGTTTTAGTCTCGGCAATCATAGTCCTCTCCTCCCTTTACCTTTTGGTGCGCAAGCTCGTGCTAAAGCCGCTCTTCACCCTCGTAGACGACGCGAAGATAATCTCCGACGGAGATCTTACCCACAAATTCGCCGTGGATTCCGAAGATGAAATGGGCCAGCTCGCAACGCACCTGGCCACCATGCAGGAGCACCTGAAAGACAACCTCAAGGAGATGGCGGGCTTAAGCGAATCGATAATGAGGACGATAAAGGACCTCGATTCTTCCTCCGAGGTTCTGGTGGGGCTAAGCGCCGAGCAGTCCAGCGGCGCCGCCGAGCAGGCCGCCGCCGTACACGAGGTGACCACCGCCGCCCAGCAGATAGCCACGACCTCCTCCCAGATATCCTCCAACGTCGAGTCGATACGAAACATGGCCACCGACGCCTTCGATGCCTGCATAAGGGGCCGCGACGAGGTTAAGCGCGCGGTCGTTGGCATGGGGGCGGTCAAAGACAAGGTTAAGTCGATCTCGGAAGCCACCGTCGAGCTGGGGCGCAAATCGCACAAAATAGGAGGCATAGTCTCCATAATCGACGAGATAAGCGAGCAGACACACCTCCTGGCCCTTAACGCCGCGATAGAGGCGGCGGGCGCTGGCGAACACGGCAAGCGCTTCGGCGTCGTCGCCGCCGAGGTGAGGAGGCTCGCCGAGCGCACCGTCGAAGCGACAGCCGAGATAAAGTCGCTCATCGAGGAGATACAGGAATCGACTAACGAAACGGTGATGATAACCGAGCGCGGCGCTGGAATCGTCCTTGAGGGAACCTCCAAGGTCGACCTCATAGGCGAAACGCTCGACAACCTTATAGTGCGGGTGGACCAGACCAAGGAGGCCTCCAAGGAGATGGCGATAGCCACCCGCCAGCAGGCCACTGCGGGCGAACAGCTGGTCATCACCATAACCGACATAAATTCCGTGGCCGTACAGGTCTCGAGGGCCGCCGAGAAGGTTGAAAAGAACGCGATGCGCCTCAAAAGCATTGCCGCTGACCTCAAAAAGCTTACCGACAAGGGCGAGGATAAGGTCAAATTCAAGGTTTGACGGATTAGAAGATGTTGAGTTCCGGCAAATATCTCCTGATTTTCGTAGAGGAGGGGCGAGACCTCGTCTCCCGCCTCGAAAAGGAGATTGTGCGCCTTGAATCCAACCCCAAAAACCGAGAGTCGATGGATAACGCCCTGCGCCTCGCCCACACCCTCAAGGGCAGCGCGCGCATGGTCGGGCTTGTCGGCGTCTCGAAAGCCGCCCACGGGATAGAGAACGTGCTCTCCGAGTGCGCCATGAAGGAGGAGGGCGCCCCCTGCGAAGGCGCGCAACTCCTTCTTGACGTCGTTGACCGCATGAGAAGGGTTTTCAGCGAGATAGAGGCGGGGAAAAAATCCGACATGGGAGAGCTTGACGCTGGCGACGGCGAGCCCTCTACTCCAGAGGAAGAGTCGGCGG
>SRXB01000331.1 GCA_009724975.1 bacterium
CCATTTTCGTGGCCGATTCCGGCAACGGCAGGGTTCAAAAAATCAGCTCTACCGGCGATTTCCAGCTCGCCTTCGGCGAGGCCGACCTCCAAAAGCCCGCTGGGATTACCGTCGACGGCCAGGGATATCTTTACGTGGCCGACGAAACACTGGATACCGTCGTAAAGTTCAACGGTTCCGGCTCGAAGATAATCCAGATCGGCTCAAGCGGCGCGGGCGACGGCCAGCTCTCGGCACCCGTGGGAGTCGCGGTCGATTACGACCAGAATATTTATGTTCTGGACAAGGGAAATTCAAGGGTTGAAGTCTTTACCGCCGCCGGAGTATATAAAGCCTCCTTCGGCGAAAGCGGCGTCGGCAACGGGCAGTTCTCCAACCCCTGCGGCATCGCCGTCGATTCCCAAAAACGCGTTTACGTCTCGGATAAGGCGCAGGGCCGCGTCCAGCGCTTCGATTCCGCCGGAAACTACCTCGACCAGTTCTCCACCGACGATGACGCGGGAAACCTGAGCGCCCCCATGGGGCTGTTCATCAAGGGCAGTTACTTATATATTGCCGAGTCCGGCGCGGACCGTGTCCGGAAAGTGCCGTTCTCTCTTTTTTCAGCGAACTGAAAGGAAATCCATGAAAAAGCAGATTACCGTCGAATTCGACCGCAGCGACGATTACCGCCTCGTGCCCGTGACCGGCGCTTGGGCCACCCACACCCCCAACGGCGACATAGTGGCCGAGCTTTTCGTCGAAAGAAGGCTCCCCCCCCGCGAAGTGACCCTTGAAATCGAGGAAAACCAGGCCCGCGAAATCGACCAGCAGGCGGGCCGCCTCGTGCGCGAAGTCGTCACCGGCCTCGTCATGCGCCCCGAAGTTGCTTTCGCCATAGGCCAGTGGCTCGTCGCCAAGGCCCGTCAGGCCGGCTTCAACCCGCCGGAGGGCGATGCTCATTGACCGAAAAGGCAGCTAGGGACCCGCTGAAGGGCCTTAAGGTACACGAATACCTTTTGCCCGGCGGCTTTAGGGTCTGGGCGGGCAAGACAGACGAGGACAACGAGCTTTTATCCCTGAAGGTCGCCCGAGCCAACGACTGGTGGTTTCACGTGCGGGGCATGCCCGGCAGCCACGTCGTCCTCTTCGTTGAAAAAGGCGCGGAACCCGACCGCGAAACCCTCAAAAAAGCGGCGGCGATAGCCGCCTGGCACTCCAAGGCCCGCGAGGGAGGAACGGTTGCCGTAAGCGCCGTCCTCGCCCAGAACGTTTCAAAGCCGCGAGGGGCGAAGGCCGGGACCGTATCCATAACCCGCGAGACGGTTTTGAAAGTAAGGCCCGAGATCCCTAGGGAAGAAAAATAAGCAAAAAGCCCCGAAGGCCAGGCGCACTCGGGGCTTTTCCATATTTGCCGTCAGGCTCCGTCCGGAGGATTTTTCGTGAAACGCCTTGCCGCCCTACTTCTTCTGACATTGTTTTTCATTCCCACCGCGCTTTGCGCGAGCCCCGAAGGCCTCCAAAAAGCGCGAAACTCCAAAGAGGCGGTCCGCTCAGTCTTTTTCATCTCCGGAATGTCCTGCCGCGCCTGCACCACAATACTCGACAAAAAAATCGGCAAGATGGAGGGCGTTTACTGGGCGCGCTTCAACTTCCCCCTGCGCCTTCTCACCGTCTACCGCGACCCAAAAACCGCGCCAGCCCAGTCACTCGCCGCACTGGTGGATAACTCGGGGGAGCTCAAGGCAAAACTTTTGCACGAGGAACCGTCGTCAAAGATTTTGGCCGATAAAAACAAAGAGCTGGCAAAGTGGGATGGCGCGAAGCTGGCACTTTCCGAAAGCGGCGCGATTTTAAAACCATTCGAGGAAAACCTGAAAAGCCTCATGGGCGAAACACCCGAAACCGCGCAGGTCAGATATGAGATATTGGGCGAGGCCCTGCGAAACAAAATGATATTGGTGGAGGCCTCGGCGGTGCGGCAAAAGCCAGCCCCCGCCCTGACAGACCTTCCACCCGTAATCGCAAAAGACTTCTACTGGCCCGACAGCCTGCGCCCCCTTTCCGAAAATGAAAAGACTGTCGGCGCTTTCATCGAGGAGCGTGTGACCAAAAAAGATTTCGAAAACGGCAGAAAACTTTTCGACGAGTGGCTCTTTGGGCTTTACCGCAAGGCCAAATTCGACTTTAGGGGCGAGCTATTCACCAACTGACAAAAGAAAAAGGGCTTAAGCGCCTGGCGCCTAAACCCTTGAAACATCGTGGTGAGCCGTCGGTGGCTCGAACACCGAACCTAGTGATTAAGAGTCACTTGCTCTACCTATTGAGCTAACGGCCCACGAATGAGGTGGCGAATGTTAGTTTTTTGCGGAACCGCTGTCAA
>SRXB01000053.1 GCA_009724975.1 bacterium
GTGGAGGGGACGACGGGCGAGCAGATGACGTCCACCTTCTCGAAAGCCCTGTTGAAATCGTCGGCGATAAGCCTGCGCACCCTCTGGGCCTTGCGGTAGTAGGCGTCGTAGTAGCCCGCCGAGAGCGAATAGGTGCCGAGCATTATGCGGCGCTTCACCTCGGGGCCGAAACCGGCGGCGCGGGTCTCCTTGTAGGTGTCTATGAGATCCTTGCCGTCCACGCGAAGGCCAAAGCGCACCGAATCGAAGCGGGCGAGGTTAGAGGAGGCCTCAGCGGTGGCGATTATGTAATAAACGGCCACGGCGTATTCCGTATTTGGGAGAGAAATCTCAATAATCTCGGCCCCCAGCTCGCCCAGCTTGGCTATCGCCTCGCGGACGGCCTTTTCCACCTCGGGGTCCATGCCATCGACGAAATATTCTTTGGGAATGCCTATCTTCATCCCCTTCACGTCGGGAAGAAGGGTCTTTTCGAGGTCGAGGCGGTCGTTCCTCTCCAGTGAGGTGGAATCCATCGGGTCGAAGCCGCTTATGGCGTCGTAAAGGATGGCGGCGTCCTTGACGTCCCTCGCCATCGGCCCTATCTGGTCGAGGCTTGAGGCGAAGGCGATGAGGCCGTAGCGGCTGACGCGCCCGTAGGAGGGCTTCATGCCGACTATGCCGCAAAAAGAGGCTGGTTCGCGTATGGAGCCGCCGGTGTCGCTGCCCAGCGACATTGGCACCTCGCAGGCTGCGACGCTTGCCGCGCTGCCGCCGCTGGAGCCGCCCGGAACGCAGGCTGTGTCCCAGGGGTTTTTCACCGGCCCAAAGGCTGAATTTTCGTTGGAGGAGCCCATCGCGAACTCGTCCATGTTGAGCTTGCCCGGGAAGACCGCGCCCGCTTCCCGCAACCTCGCAACGGCGGTGCCGTCGTAGGGCGGGATGAAGTTCTCAAGTATCTTCGAGGCGCAGGTGGTGCGCACGCCCTTTGTGACCAAAAGGTCTTTGAGGCCGACAGGAATGCCGGTGAGAGGCTTTTGGGCTCCGGCGGCGATGGTTTTATCGGCCCGGGCGGCCTGCTCCAGCGCTAGTTCGGCGGTCACCGTCAAAAAGGCGCCCAGGTCGCCGTCAACCTTTTCTATGCGGCCCAAAAAGGCCTTGGCCACCTCGACCGCGCTTACTTCCCGCCCGTCAAGGAGCTTTCTGAGCTCGTGGCCCTTCTTGAATACAAGTTCGCTCATCAGGTCAGCTCCCCTCTATCACCTTCGCCACGCGGTAGCACCCCTCCTCGGGGCGGGGAGCGTTCTGGAGGGCCGCCTCATTGGGCAGGCTCGGCCTCACCTCGTCCTCGCGCTCGCGGCGGGCGTTGCCCAGAGCGAAAACGTGGGTGAGGGGCTCGACTTTCTCTATATCGGGTATGGAGTTAAGTTTCTCCACGTAATCGAGGATGTCCGACATCTGGCCGGCTATCTTCTCAAGTTCCGCCTCGGGGAATCTGAGCCTCGCCAGCGAGGCCACCTTGGCGGCCTCTTCAAGGGTGATTTTCATCTTTTACTCCGTTAAAACGGGCCGAAGCCCATTTTTTTAGATTCAAAGTGCGAAAAGTAGCATACGTGAGGGGGGCATTCAAGTTCGCATCCGCTTGCGCGAAAAGAGCATTTGGATTTAGCCTTGGGCAATGGAGAATTTATTCGAAAAAGGGATGATAAACCTCGCCCACGCCGCCGTGACCGAGGGGGTCAACGGACCGGGGCGAAGGTTCACCGTCTGGGCGCAAGGCTGCCCTCGCCACTGCGGGGGGTGCTTCAACCCCGATCTTATTCCCTTCGTGGAAAAAACCCTTGTTTCGCCGCTGGCCCTCGCGGCGAGGGCGCTTTCGTCCGAGATTGACGGCATAACCCTCTCCGGCGGCGAGCCCTTCGACCAGGCGGGGGTTCTCTCGGAATTCATTAGGGCGGTCAAAACAGCAAGGCCCGCGATGACCGCCATCGCCTTCACCGGCTACGAAATCGAAGAGCTGCAAAAAAACGGCGGCGAAGCTCCGAAGCTATTGGACGCGCTCGACCTCCTCATCGACGGCCCCTACGAAGAAAAAAAACCCTGCCGTGACAACCTGCGCGGCTCGAAAAACCAGCGGATAATCCCGCTGACCCCCGAAGGGGAGGCGCTGGCGCTCAAAATAAGCTCGTCGGGGACGCCGGAGGTTGAAATCTCCATCTCAAAGGAAGGCGACGTGATAATTTCCGGCTTCCCCTCGCCCGAACTGGCTTTCGCGCTAAGGAAAAAACTCTCGCCGGGGGGCTGACTACTTGACCGCCTTTAAAAGTGCGCGGCCAAGGGGCGGGAAAGACTCCAAAAGGGTAAATTCCAGCCTCGAAAAACCGGCTTCCGAGATGATTTTTCTCCAGCTGTCCTCGGAAAGAGCGCCCCCTACGCAAAAAGCCCACGCCTCGGGGCTTTCTTTCAGCCCTTCGTCGATTTCGCCGAGTGCCACCACGTCCGCCAGAAGCCAAACCCCGCCTTTTTTGAGAATCCTTAAGGCCTCAAGGGCAAGCTCCTCCTTCTGCGCGACGATATTGGCGGAGCCGTTCATCAGGACGAAGTCGAAACTTTGGCTTTTAAGCGGGATTTCAGGCATTACGCCTAAGACCGGCAGGCTTTGCTCCCCTGCCAGGGCGAAGGCGGCGGCCATCCGGCTGACCATGGCGGGGCAAAGGTCCAGCGAAACCACCTTCGCCCCCATGCGCGCCAGCCAAAAAGAGTCCAACCCCGCCCCGCAGCCGAGGTCCGCGACGGTTTTCCCCTTAGCCGCTGAAGAAATAAACGAGGGTAGCGGGCAGGCTCCAACAAAAGCGCCCAAAATACCCTCCCCCGCCTCCTTGACGATATCTTCGGGATAGCCCAAAGAGAGGGCCAGCTCCCCGCCCGTGGGGAAATCAAGCCCCTTTGGCGAAAGGGAGCCCTCTTTGCCGATTTTTTCATAAATCCTAAGCGCCGCCTCGGCGGCCACGCTGTTTTTCATCGCCAAATTTTCGGTGAAGGGTAAAATCTTTTGAAAACTTTCAAGGAAAGCATATGGAAACCCCCAAAAAGCCCCTTTATTCTTCAAGCTCCCAGCTTCACCCTCTTTTATGGGAAAGGCTGGCCGCAAAAGACCCCGTCGAAATATGCGAAAACGCCCTCGCCTATTACGGCGGAGACAAATTTTCCCTGCCCTTTCTGGGAAGGACGATAATCGCCATTCCCGGGGAGCGCAAAATATTTTTCGAGGAGCGCGAAGGTGAATTGGCCTCCTTTCAGGAGGGGCTGGCGGCCCTTTTCTACCTAGCAGGGGCAACCGCAGACCCTCCCGCCGGTAAATTTGTCCCCTTGCGCGAACTTAAGGGGGGTTCCGGCTTTTTCAGGGGGCCTCACGCTCCGGCGACGGCGAAAATCGAGATGGTTTTCGGCGAAAATCCAGCCGCTCTGGTCCAAATGGCGCTTAAGCGCGGCTGGGAAAGCTCCGGAGAGGGCGACGCCTCGGTTAGCATACGCGCCCTGCCGAAAATCCCCCTCAAAATAATACTTTGGGGAAAGAACGATGAATTCGCGGCTTCGGCCACGGTCCTCATGGATGCCGGGGCTGATCTGCACCTGCCCCTCGACGCCGTGTGGGCCCTTGCAAATTGCGCCGAGGAGCGGCTAGTCCTTCCTTAAAAGAAGCGCGCTCCACGGCCCCATGTCGCGCTTTTGCTCGACCGAGAAGCCCAGATTGCGGAAGTAGGAGGCGGCGCCCTCGGCCTCTTCCACCAGAAAGCCGGAAACTATTAGCAGCCCGCCCTTTCGGGTGCGGGCGGCAAGCGCGGGGGCGAGTCCAAGTATAACCTGGTAAAGAATGTTGGCCACCACCAGCGGCCACTGACCCTTTACGGCCCTAAGTTCGCCGCAATAGGTCTCTATCCCATCGCCGACGCCGTTCATGCCTGCGTTTTCGCGTGTGGCCTTGGCCGCGAGCATGTCCATGTCGAGCGCGAGAACGTTTTTCACCCCGAAAAGCCTCGCGGCTATTGAAAGTATTCCGGAACCGCACCCCACATCCACCATGCTATCCATCTTTTCGCGATGAACGCATTCGTCGATGAGCTCAAGGCAGAGGCGCGTCGTTTCGTGGCCTCCGGTGCCGAAGGCGCGGCCCGGGTCTATCCGCAAAACGGCCATTTCGGGGCGGGGCGGCGGCGCGTCTTCCCAGGTGGGGCATATCCAGAGGTTTTTCGAGGCCTCAAGGGGGTGAAAATATTTCTTCCACGATTCCCACCAGTCCTCGGAGGCTATCTCTTCCCACTCGACCTTGACGGCGAGGGAGTGAGCCGCGCCAAACCCCTCAAGGGCCAGGGCCACCTTCTCTTTTTCCTCGGGCCGAAAATAGGCGGCCAGGGTTTCATCCCCCTCTTCCACACCTCCGGCGCCAAGCTCCATGAAAAGAAGCGAGGCAAGTTCGCCCAGATCGCCGTATTGCGAAACAACGCATTTGAGCCACGCTGTTTTTTCTTCCAAAATATCCGCTCCCGCGCTTTTGAATTGGCCTGCCTTCCGGCAAATAAGGTAACATTCGCGTAGTTATAGCTCAAATCCGTGGATTTTGTGAGGAATTTATGGCCTACAAGGTTTTGAACATCCTCGGCGACCTGCCCAAGACCAATTGCCGCGAATGCGGCAAGAGCGGGTGTTTCGCCTTCGCCACTTCGGTTTATCTTGAGGGGCAGGACCCCTCGGGTTGCCCGCACCTCTCCGAAGCCGATTGCTCGCGCATGCGGGCGCTGGTTGCAGAAGACCGCAAGCAGGGCGGCGGCAAGAAAGACCCCCTGCACGAGCAGGCGATAGTGAATCTGCGCAAGAAGGTTGCGGGCGAGGACCTTTGCGCCCTTGCCGCGCGCGCAGGGGGCCGGTGCGAAAACGGCGAGGCGGTGGTGCGGTTTCTGGACACGGAGTATTCCATAGGGAAAACCGAGGTGCGCGCCCTCTCGGGGCCGGCGCCTAGCGTTTGGGTCAAGATTTTCCTCTATATTTACCTAACGAGGGCCGCCGAAACCCGCCCTTCCGGCGAGTGGGTCGCTTTCCGCGAGCTTCCCAACACCACCAGCAAGGCCAAGAGTTTCGAGGCTTGCGCCGACAAAATAGCCGACCATTTCTCGATGAGGGCGCAAAAGCTCGACGAGGCGGCGAAAAACCTCGGCGCGCAGGCCACGGCCTTCGGTTCCGCCGATTTCGCGTGGAGGATTGACGCGCTTCCGAAGGTGGCGCTCATTCTTCTTTACTGGGAGGGGACCGAGGAATTCGGGGCGCGCGCCGCGATGCTGGTGGATAAAAAGATTTTGGACTATCTGGACCAGGAGGCTTCGGTCTTCCTGGCCGAGGCCCTTTCCAACCGCCTTTGCGGCGAGGGGATAAACGAGGTGATTCCATGATGTTCCGCCACCTTGAGGCCTTTATTGAAACCGCAAGGGCCGGTAGCGTAACGCAGGCCGCAGAGACCCTTTTGCTGACCCAGCCCACGGTTAGCGGCCAGCTCAAGGAGCTTGAGGAGGAGCTTGGGGTCGCGCTTTTCAACCGCATGCCCAGGGGGGTTGAGCTGACGGAGGCGGGAAAGAGGTTTTTGCCGCGCGCCAGGGAGATTCTGGTGGCGAGGAGGAAACTTCTGGACGAGGCTTCGGAGTATAAGGGGCTTTTGAGCGGAATCCTGGAGATTCACGCCTCCAACATCCCGGGCGAATATCTCCTTCCTCCCTGCCTCGCTCTCTTCAAGAAAAAAAATCAGGGTTTGCGCATTGTGCTTAGAATCCACGACAGCCGCGAAACTATAGGCCGGATTTTATGCGGCGACGCGGCGCTCGGGATAGTGGGGGGGGACAACGAGGATCCGGATCTGGAATTTCACCCCCTCTGGGAAGATAAAATATTTCTCTACGCCAAGGCGGACTCGGCCTTGCCTGACAATATCTCCTTCGATGAGCTGGGCGGCGTCCCCCTTTTGATGCGCGAGGAGGGGTCTGCCACGAGAAGGGCGGTGGAAAAGGCCCTTATGCAGGCGGGGCTCAGCCTCCCCTCCCTTTCAGTGGCTGCGGAGCTTGGTTCTACCACCGCAGTCAAAAACGCCATAGGCGCAGGAATAGGGGCCGCCTTCCTCTCGGAGGTCGCCGCGGCTTCGGAATGCGAGAGGGGAGTTTTCAGGAGGGTCGGCGTATCGGGCTTTGGACCGATCAAGAGGAGGTTTTTCCTCGTCCGCCACAAAAGAAGGGAGCTTTCGCCCGCATCGCGGGCCTTTTGCGAGTTCGCCCTGGCCAGTGCGGC
Organism: bacterium; assembly: GCA_009724975.1. Taxonomy (GTDB): domain Bacteria; phylum Desulfobacterota; class Deferrisomatia; order Deferrisomatales; family BM512; genus SCTA01. Next base: position 6,307 of record SRXB01000053.1, read on the forward strand.
AGGCCGCTTCTCCTAGCGAGGGCGCGAAAAAAACAAAAAGCCGGAAGAGGAGTCGTCCCTTCCGGCTTTTTTTATCTCTTCGGCGATGGCTTATGCCTCGTCGTCGTCATCCTCGAATTCCGGATCGGGCTTGGGGCCGACAATGTAGGCCACGCCAATGGAAACGAGGTAGAGGAAGTATAGCGGCACTCCCATGAGGAGCATCGAGATCATGTCGGGTGTGGGGGTCATGATGGCGGCCACTATCGAAATTATGATGGCGGCCATGCCGTGCCATTTCATCAGGAGCTTGTAGTTTATTATTCCGATTTTGGAGAGCAAAAAGACCGCCACGGGCAACTCAAAGATTATTCCGAAGGCGAGCATGAAGTCGGTTACGAATTTTATGCCGCTGCCGATGGGTATCTGCGGCTTGATGTAGGGTCCGATGACCTCGGCGCCCAAAAGGAATTTAAGCCCCACCGGCACAACCATGTAGTAGCAGAACGCCGCTCCGGATATGAAAAAGAAACTTGCCACGAGGACGAATGGGACGACGTATTTTTTCTCTTTCATCCGAAGGCCGGGGGAGATGAAGGCCCACAGCTGGTAAAAGAGTATGGGGCAGGTGAGGAAGATGCCACCCCATATAGACATCTTTATCTTGGTTACGAACCCTTCCGTAACTTCAAGTATCGTTATCGCCCCTTCGGGGGGGAGGGCCTCCCTGACGGGGTTTAGGATGAAGTCAAGTATCTCCTGGGAGTAGGAGAAGGCGACGCCAAAGCCTGCCGCGATGGCTATGAAGCAGCGAATGAGCCTCTTGCGAAGCTCTTCGAGGTGATCCATGAAGGATATTTTTTCGCCGTCGTCATCCGTGGGGGCGGCCTTTTTGAGCTTGTCGAATATGCTCATTTGCCGGCTCCGGTCTCGGTTGCGGCCGCAACGGCTTCAGAAGCTGCGTCCTCTGCCTTCTTAGGAGCGGGCGGCGGATTCGCCTCTTTTTCAGGGTCACCCTGGGCGATTTCAAGGTAGGCGTCGAAGGGGTCGGGCTCCTCGGCGCTCTCGGCGGCGGGAGCGGCGTCCCCTGCCTGCGGTGGCGGGGGAGCGTCCTGAGCTTTTTTATCTTCCTCCGCCTTGGCGGCGGCTTCGGAGGCTTCAAGCTTAGCGCGGTATTCCTCGCGCTCCTTGAGCAGCTTTTCTATATAATCCGATTGGTCCTTGGGATTTGCCGACTCGTAGACGCTTTTTTGAATGTCGTCGAGGGCGCGCTTGAATTCGCCGAAGCCCTTGCCCGCCGCCTGCAGGAGAGCGGGAAGTTTTTTGGGCCCGACTACTATGAGCGCCAGCATGGCTATGAAAATTATCTCTGACAGACCGAGACCGAACATCTTTTGCCGTTAACCTTCCTGAAATCGCGCTGGCGTGAAGAGGGGTATGAGAATAGAGTTCCTTTTGACGGGTGTCAAGAATGGTTCTTGACAACCCGCCAGCCCTCTTGTTATAGCTATCGGGTCTTCGGCCCGGAAGGCATCTTTCGGGACGGGCAAAACATCTGAAAGTTCGACCTTTAAGACCCAGTAGGCGCGTAGCTCAGTGGGAGAGCACCTGCCCGACACGCAGGGGGTCGGCGGTTCAATCCCGCCCGCGCCTACCAACCTTTTGACCGGTTTCTGGGTTAGCTTAAGCGTTTCGGCAATTAAAAGGCGTCGCGTGGCAATCCACCGGCGCCTTTAGTTTTTGGCCGCGCGCCTCTTTGCCAGGTATAGGGAGGATCGGGATATGTCTATCAGGGTAACGCTTCCCGACGGAAGCATAAAAGAGATGGAGAAGGGGCAGACCCCCCTCGACCTGGCCATGTCGATAGGCTCGCGGCTGGCCAAGGCGGCGCTGGCCGCGAAAATCGACGGGCAGCTCGCCGACCTCTCCACCCCCCTCGCGACCGACGCCTCGGTGGCTATAATAACCTCCTCCTCCCCCGAAGCCGTAGAGGTGCTGAGGCATTCAACCGCCCACCTCATGGCGCAGGCGGTGAAAAACCTCTTCGCTCCGGTGAAGGTGGCGATAGGCCCCTCCACCGACGACGGCTTTTACTATGATTTCGACATGGCCCACCGCCTCACCCCCGAAGACCTCCCCATCATCGAAAAAGAGATGGAGCGGATAGTAAAGGAAAACACCCCGCTCTCACGCTCGGTCCTCTCGCGCGAAGAGGCGCTGAAGATTTTCGGCGAGATGGGTGAGGGCTACAAGGTGGAGCTTGTGGAGGCCCTTCCCGCCGATGCGGTTATAAGCGCCTACCGCCAGGGTGATTTTCTCGACCTCTGCCGCGGCCCCCACGTGGACGCCACCGGCAAGCTCGGCCATTTCAAACTTCTCTCGGTCGCGGGAGCCTACTGGCGCGGCGACGAAAAGAACGCGATGCTCCAGCGCATCTATGGAACCGCCTTCCCGACCAAGGAGGAACTTGAAAAGCGCCTCTTCGCCCTTGAGGAAGCAAAAAAGCGCGACCACCGCAAGCTGGGCAGGGAGCTGGACCTTTTCTCCATCGAGGAGGAGGCCGGTCCCGGGTTCGTCATCTGGCACCCCAAGGGGGCGCTACTTCGCACGATGATCGAGGACTGGGAGAGAAAAGAGCACCTAAAGCGCGGCTACAGCATAGTGATGGGCCCACAGATTCTCAGGAAAGAACTCTGGGAGAAGTCGGGCCACTACGACAACTACCGCGAGAACATGTATTTCACCGAAGTGGACGGGCAGGAATACGGCGTAAAGCCGATGAACTGCCTCTCGCACATGATAATCTACAAATCCCGCATACGCTCCTACCGCGACCTGCCCCTGCGCTATTTCGAGCTGGGAACGGTCCACCGCCACGAAAAAAGCGGCGTCCTCCACGGCCTGACCCGCGTTCGCGGCTTTACCCAGGACGACGCCCACATACTTTGCACCCCCGAACAGCTTGAGGAGGAGATAACCTCGATCCTCAAGTTCGTGAAGGACGCGATGGCAATCTTCGGCTTTGAGTACGACGTGCAGCTCTCCACCCGCCCCGAAAAGTCCATCGGCGACACCGCAACGTGGGACCGCGCCACCGACGCTTTGCGCCACGCGCTGGCCGTAAATGCCATAAAATACGAAACCTGCGAGGGCGACGGGGCTTTTTACGGCCCCAAGATCGACATCAAGCTCAAGGACTCGCTTGACAGACAGTGGCAATGTGCTACAATTCAGGCCGATTTTATCCTGCCGGAGCGCTTCGACCTCACCTACGTCGCCCCAGACGGGGAAAGACGCCGACCGGTCATGCTCCACCGAGTCATCCTCGGCTCCATCGAGAGATTCATCGGGATACTCATCGAGCATTACGCAGGCGCCTTCCCAACCTGGCTGGCGCCGGTGCAGGCCGTGGTCATGCCGATAACCGACAAGCACGCCGACTTCGCGAAGGAAGTGACGGCGCTTTTGAGGGAAAACGGCGTAAGGGCCGAGCTCGACGGCAGGAACGAAAAGCTTGGCTACAAGATCCGCGAGGCCCGCATGGAGCGAATCCCCTACTCCCTGGTCATAGGCGATCAGGAGGTAGAGGCCCGCGCCGTGAGCCCGCGACTTCGCACCGGCGAAGAAGAAAAACTTGTTCCGCTTGACATTTTCGTCCAGCGGGTAGTAAAGGAAGGGAAACCACCAGCCGCCTGAAGACGGCAATGGAGTGGTTTTTCCGTTTTCCCCAGGAGGTGTAAAATAGCTGACGAGCCTCGTATAAACAGGATGATCCGTGTGAGGGAGGTCCGCGCCATCGGTCCCGAAGGCGACCAGCTGGGCATCCTTACCATCGAGAAAGCCCTTGAAAT
>SRXB01000332.1 GCA_009724975.1 bacterium
ATTTCAGCCAGCTTTTTTGCGCCCGAATTTTGGCCGCAGTTTGTCGTAAACGCCTGAAATGGTCTCGACTATGAGGATGAGGCCGGTCAGGGGAACCACTATCCAGCTGAACCACCCCAGAAGGAAGGCGAAGGCCCTGCCGTTGTGCGTCTCGAAAAGGGCGTGCCAGAGGGAGATGCGCCCGCCGCCCTCAAGCTCCCTGGGCAAAGCAAGGTTTGCGGGCCTCTCGGGGCCGATGAAGAGCCCCTTGTCGTAATCGGCCCATAAAAAGCTTCCCGCGTCGTCTATTTTGGCCCACCCCACAACCATGTGGTCGCCCACGGGAGGGCCTTTGGGCTCTTTTGGCGGCTCGCCGGTGAAGAAGTTTGCAATCTCTTTTTTGTCGCGGTCCCAAATGTATAGGCCGGACATGGAACCGACAAGATAGCGCGAGGAGAAGGGGTTTTGCGGATCGCGCTCAAAGACGGTGGCCCCCATAACGCTTACCGGCGCTCCCCCCGAAAGTTTGTGGAAAGCCGCGCCTTCCTTGCCCAGCAAAAACTCCTTCCCTTCGTAAAAACCCTCGGAGGTTGCGAGAATCACGGTCTGCCTCTGTGGATCGTAAAGGCCCTTGCGCAGGGTGTCGTGCCATGGATTGGCGTCTCTGGGCCCGGGATGGAGAGAAAGCGGGTATTGGGCGTTGGCTATGGCCACGAGCAGGGGCGGCCTCTCGAAAATCCCGGTCAGTGCGCTAAAAAGAAGAAGCGGCGCGAACCAAAGCCCCAGCTTTATGTGAAGCTTAAGCCCCTTGCGGGCCACTTCGCCGCCGAAACCCTTGGCGAGCGCCTTTGTCTTTTTCCTCCACCAGAACCACGCGCCTGTAAGGGAGGCGAAAACAAGGTAAAGCCCGGCCATATCCATCAAAAGCCGCCCGCCCAGTCCCCATGTTTCGCCGGAGTGCATGTCGAAGACGAGGCGAAAGAGGCTTTTAGACGGGTCCTTGAGCTCTTTTTTGCCCGGGGTGACCTTGGCGAAGCTAAAGGGAGCGCCAGCCGGAGCGAAATAGAGGTCGGAACGGGTGACTACGTAAACGCAGTCCCTCCCCTCGAAGATATCCACGGGGTAATCTTCGCCAAGAGGAAGCGGGCTCCAAGAATCCTCGCCCGTTTTCCTTGCGTAAAGCCCTCCCCTTGTGGCCGCCAGAAGAGCACCCCCGCCAGCATCGAAAAGGTCGCGTACGTCTCGAAGATAGGCGGAGTTGGGCAGCCCCCGTGAAAAATCCTCGGGTGGCTCGGCCTGACTGTGGAAAGTGAATATTCCCGCCTCGCCGTAAAGCAGAAAGCCGCCGCCGTAAGGCAGCGCGCCGCGAAAAGAGTTGCGGTTGAAATCTCGATATTCGTAATCGCCCGGAATCAGGCTTCTTGGAAGGTCCAGCGAAGAGATGGCCGCGGGGTGGTTTAGGGCGACGCCGGTAAAACCCATCACCGCAAGCCAGATAAAAGCCAAAAGGCCGACCCACTTGTGGGCGGCCTTCGATAGGCTGGATAATTTGCCTGTTTTTTCAGACATTCACTTCACAAAAATATCAAAAGCGTGGCTCCCGTTACGGAGCCACACCCAAAGGACGACTAAATATTCCTGTCGGATATTATCTTGCCGTCGCGGGAAATTACAACCTCCCTGATCGGTATCTTCCTGCCGCTTTCGGCCGCCGCCTTGGTGGCTATCATCGTGAGGCCGCCGCAACAGGGTACCTCCATACGAACAACGGTCATCGAGGCGGGCTCGCCGTAGCGGATTAGATCGGTGAGCTTCTTGAAATGGGCGTCGGCGTCGTCAAGTTTGGGGCAGGCCACGGCGACCACCCTGCCCTTCACGAAATCGCGGTGCCAATCGGCGTAGGCGAAGGGCGCGCAATCGGAGGAGAAGAGAAGGTCCGCGCCTTTGATGAAGGGCGCGGCGGGATTCAAAAGGGTAAGCTGGACCGGCCAGTGGCTTAGCTGGGAAGGAGTTTCGCCGGAGCCGAGCGCGATATCCTTCTTGACCCCGAAGGTCATGGCAGAGGCCGAAGGACAGCCGCAGGGAGACTTCGGGGCCAGCCCCTCTTTCAGTTTTTTCAGGTGTTCATGGACTTCGTGCTCGTCAAAGGCCTCCGCCTCGCGCTCGATTATGGTCAGCGCACCCTCGGGGCAATGGCCTATGCACGCCCCCAGGCCGTCGCAAAGGGAATCCTTCACCACCTTGGCCTTGCCGTCTACTATGGCAAGTGCGCCCTCCGCGCAATTCACTATGCAAAGGCCGCAACCGGTGCACTTGGCTTCATCTATCTTGATTATGTTGCGCTTCATCGCTTCTCTCCCTGTTGAATTATTACCTTTTT
>SRXB01000333.1 GCA_009724975.1 bacterium
CGGCGCGGCTGGCGGCGCTCGGCTACCTTCCAAAAAGAATCGAGCCCTTCGATTTCCTCCCCTTCACCGCCCACGTGGAGACTCTCGCCTACTTCGAGCGCGGGTGATCTCTCCAAGGGTTCTCAACGGGGGCGTATTCGTGTATCATGCCCGACGTCGCGAAAAAAATCGCCGCCGCCCTGAAGCGGCGCAAGATAAAAGGCAAAGAAAATGGCTCTTGTGGTTGATTACGAAAAATCCAGGAAGGTCTTCGCGGCCTTCTCGCCCTTTGTGGCGGCGGCGGCGGTCTTGCCCTTTTTCTACGTGAAAAATCCGACGCCCAAGGAGTTGGCCATTTACGCGGGGCTGGTGCTTCTTTACCTTTTTCCCCTCTTCGTCGCAAAAAAGCGCCACTTCGTCGTGGGGGCGAGGCCTGAAAGGCTCATCGGCTCTATGATAGGGCTCGTAATCTACGGCCTCTTCGTCATCTACCACGACTTGCTCTACCTTCTGGGCTACACCGAAATGGTCCCCGGCCCCTACATGCCCTTCATCGGCGTCGTTTTCTGGGTGATAATCTACTGGCTGGTGGTTTTCATCTTCAACCACCTGCGCTTCACCAAGGATTAAACCTCAAAGGTGAAGGCCCCGTGAAAGAGCCTCGCCCACGGCCCCCGTCAGAGCGCCAATATCCTCTTCGCTTGCCATGAAGGGGGGCATGAGGTAGACGAGGTTTGAGAAGGGGCGTATCCAAACTCCCTTTTCGACGAAAAAGTCCTGAAGCGCCTCCAAGTTGACCGGCTTTTGGGTCTCTATCACGCCTATCGCCCCCAAAACCCTCGCGTCCGCCACCCCTTCGCACCCCTTGAGGGGCAAAAGCCCGTCCCGAAGGCCCTTTTCTATGCGGGCGACGTCCCCCTCCCACTTCCCCTCGCCGAGGATTTCAAGGCTTTCCAGCGCCACCGCGCAGGCGAGCGGGTTTCCCATGAAGGTTGGGCCGTGCATGAAGACCCCGCCGCCGGATGAAACCCCCTCTGCGACCTCTTTCGTCGCGAGGGTGGCCGCAAGGGTCATGTAACCGCCCGTAAGGGCCTTTCCTACGCACATGATGTCGGGCGATACGCCCGCCCACTGGGACGCGAAGAGCTTTTTGGTGCGCCCGAAGCCCGTGGCTATCTCATCGAAAATCAGCAAAATCCCCAGCTCGTCGCAAATTTCCCGCAGGCCCTTCAGGTACTCGGGGTGGTAAAACCACATCCCTCCGGCCCCCTGCACTACCGGCTCGATTATCAGCGCGGCGATGCGGCGGCGGTTTTTTTCGGCCAGTTCGCGGATGGGGGCGAGGCTTTCGGGGTCGAAGGGGGAATCGAAACGGCAGGCGGGCCTGGGCGCGAAAAACTGCTCTTGCAGGGAGCCCCGAAAAAGGTGGTGCATGCCGTTAACGGGGTCGCAGACGCTCATCGCCCCGAAGGTGTCTCCGTGATAGCCGCCCCGCACCGTCAAAAGGGCGTTTTTGCCGTTTATTCCACGCCCCCTCCAGTACTGGATGGCCATTTTCAGGGCTACTTCAACCGAAACCGACCCCGAATCCGCCAAAAAGACCCTCTCAAGCCCCTTAGGCGCCATCCGGACGAGCTTTTGGCCCAGCATTACAGCCGGTTCGTGGGTAAGACCCCCGAACATCACGTGCGAGAAGGCGTCGATCTGCCTTTTGGCCGCCGCGTTGAGGCGCGGGTGGTTGTAGCCGTGTATCGCGCACCACCACGAGGACATCCCGTCCACCAACTCCCTCCCGTCGGCTAGTTTTAGCCGCGTCCCCCTCGCGCCGACGACCTGGCGGCACTTCAGAGGGTTCGTCATCGAGGTATAGGGATGCCAGAGAAGCTCCCTGTCAAGCGCGAGAAGTTTTTCGCTCTCCATACTTGGCCTTTCAGCTGAAAATCGAGGAAAAATCGCACTCGGGGGGATTTCGGGGGTCGGCAACGGCGGGAAGGAGGGCCAGCGCCCCCGCGCGGCCAGCTTTTGCGAGGCTTTCGCGGAAAACGGCGAGGGTTTCCCCCTCTATTATCGGGTTTTGGGGCGGGTGGAGGTTGAAAACCAGCCCCGCCAGAGGTATTTGGCGGGCGGCGGCGGCCTCAAGGGTCAAAAGGGTGTGGTTTATCGAGCCCAGCCTGCCCGATGTGACTATTATCAGATTCCAACCGGCCTCCTTAACTAGGTCGGCGGTCAAAAGCCTCTCCGAAAGGGGGACCAGAAGACCGCCAGCGCCCTCCACCAGCAGGATCGAGTAGCTTTTTTCAAGGGTTCGCGCCGCTTTCAGTATTTTTTCCCCTTCGATGACCTCCCCCGCGAGGCGGGCGGCGAG
>SRXB01000636.1 GCA_009724975.1 bacterium
TCCTACCTCTGGACGCAATACTCGGGGGAGGAGGTGACAATCACCAACCCCACAAACCCCGTGGCTTCCTTCATAGCGCCAAATCCCACCTATCTTAGCACCGTTATCGGCTTTAGCCTTACCGCAACCGATTCGGACGGCTACCAGTCCACCAGCTACACCTTCGTCAGCGTAACCACCAGCAACGCCACCCCCGTTGCCGACGCCGGAGCCGACACAACGGTGAACGAGGGGCAGACGGCGACGCTGGACGGCTCCGCCTCCTACGACCCCGACGGAACTATTGCCACCGTAATATGGACGAGGGTTGACTCCTTGCCCTACACGATTGTGCTGGCCGACCCCACTTCGTTGACCACCACCTTCACCGCCCCCGACGTAGGCGCGGGCGGGGCCACCTTCACCTTCAACCTCCTTGTTTACGACGACAAGGGCACCCCCGCCTACGACGAGGTGCTCGTCACCGTTAACGACGTAGCGACCGTAAACCACCCGCCTTCGCCTCCAAACAAAGCAATATCCACCACCCGGGAC
>SRXB01000637.1 GCA_009724975.1 bacterium
CAGCCTGGTGTCGAACGTGGCCCTGGAGCATGCCAATACCCCGCAGAACACGGAAGACGACACCCTTGACCTCAACGGCCTGATCAATGTCGTGGCCACGGTCACGGCCACCGACGGCGACGGCGACGTCATCGCCAAGGACAGCACCACGAGCGAGCCGCTCTCACTGACCTTCAGCGACACCAATCCCGACCTGGATATCACCGCGGGTGTATCCGTGGGCGCGCTGGAAGTGGTGGAAGCCAGTGGCGGCACCGGCGACAGCGTGACCGTTGTGGCGCCGACGTATGACGCGAGCGCGGTGGACGGCGTCGAAAAGGTCGAGACCACCTACAAGCTGGCCCTGGTTGACCCCCAGGAGACCGACAGCGGCCTGGTCACCACCGACGGCAACCATCCGATCACCCTGGAACTGTCTGCGGACGGCCAGACCATCTATGGGTACTACGACGGCACCAACGTGGCCTTCACGGTCAGCCTGGCCGGCAACACGGTCAGCCTGGTGTCGAACGTGGCCCTGGAGCATGCCAATAC
>SRXB01000638.1 GCA_009724975.1 bacterium
CCCTCTACCGATTCAACCTTCAGCGCCGCGCTTTTCATGTCGTCGGGGGCGAGGAACTGCCCCTTTTTGATGTTCACCGGCTTTCCGGTCTTTCCCGCGGCGACCAATAGGTCGGTCTGCCTGCAAAGGAAGGCTGGAATCTGTATGACGTCAAGCACCTGCGCCGCCGACGCGGCCTCCTGAACCGAGTGGATGTCGGAGAGGACCGGCACTTGAAATTCGCGCCGTACCTTTTCGAGGATTTTAAGCCCTTCCTCAATCCCGGGGCCGCGAAAGGAGGTTACGGAGGTGCGGTTGGCCTTGTCGTAGGAGGCCTTGAAGATTAAGGGCACGCCAAGGCGCTGGGTAAGCTCCGCCAGCTCTCCGGCTACATCCATTACGAGCTCTTCGGACTCGATGACGCACGGCCCAGCTATCAGCGCCAGCGGCGCGCCGCCGCCTATCTCGACCGGCCCGATTTTGACCTTTTTGGACTTCAACTCAGCAGGCTCCCCTCTTCTTTTTGTATTCGATGCTAGCCTTTATGAAATCGCG
>SRXB01000334.1 GCA_009724975.1 bacterium
GAAATAGCCTCAAGGAAGAGCGGGTTTTGCGACATAAGCAGCTTCACGGCCTCGGGCTCGGCCATGCCCGGGTAAAAGGAGCCCAGTGCGGTGTTGAAAAAGACGAGGTAGGTCGGAGCGTTGTCAAGAAAGGACGAAAGTGCGCCGGTCGCCCAGAAATAGTGGGCCGGCTCCTTGACCGAATTCACGATGAGGGCGAAGGGGCCGTGGCTTCCGGCCTTCAGCATCATTATCACGGGGATCATGGTGGTGAAGATTCCGGCGAAAAGTATCGCCACTTCGATTATCGGATACCAGGAGAAGCCGTTTTTCTCGCGCACGATGACCGAGGTGGTTTTAAGCGAGGCAAAACCTATTGCGATGAGCGCCGCGTCGCGCAAAAGGTCGGCCACCGAGCGCTCGACGCCAAGGATATTGAGATTACCCAGCTTCAAGGTTCCGCTCAAAAGCACCGCCAGCACTATCAGGGCAAGGTAGATAAGGTTGAGCCCGCCCTCTATTTTAAGTTTCGCGCCGCCCGCCTCGGGACGGGCCGCCTCGCGGGAAAAGTAGTGGGAATCGAGGGCGAAGAAGGCCGCCGAGAGTAGCGCGGTGACGAAAAGCATCGGCAAGATGAGCTTTAGGGTCCAGAAAAAGGAGACTCCGTGGAGAAAGCCCAAAAAGAGCGGAGGGTCGCCAAGCGGTGTGAGCGAGCCGCCCACGTTGCAGACGAGGAAGATGAAAAAGACCGCCTGGTGGGTGTTTTTTGACCGCCAGGAGTTTGCGCGAAGGAAGGGGCGTATCATCAGCATCGCCGCGCCGGTGGTCCCGAAGACCGAGGCGAGGAGGGTGCCGATCAAGAGCATGGAAAGATTCCCCAGGGGCGTTCCGGAAAGGCTGCCGGAGAGGTAGATGCCGCCGGAGACGGTGAAAAGGGCCCAGAGGAGGATTATGAAGGGCAGGTAATCGGCCAGGGCGACGTATAAAAGCTCGGCAATGGCGTCCCCGCCGTATATCGCTACCAGCGGAACGGCGACCAAAAGACCCCACGCCGCGCTCACCTTGCCGAAGTGGTGGTGCCAGAAGTGGGGGGTCAAAAGTGGCATCAGGGCTATCGAAAGGAGTATCCCCGCGAAGGGGATGGCGAGAAAAAGGCTCATCGTCCGCCCCATCTCGCCGTGGCCGCCCTGGGCAAGCGCAAGAAGCGGCAGTGCAAGCAAAAGCGCCGCCAGGGCGGCGGCTTTCAAAGCCGGAGAAAGCCTCTTGAACATCATTTTTCCTTAAAAAAGCGCCTGTGCAAACTCTTTGGCGTCGAAGGGGCGAAGGTCCTCGACCCCCTCGCCTACGCCGATGAATTTAATGGGAATTTTCAGCTCGTCGCAGATGCCCACGATCACGCCGCCCTTTGCGGTGCCGTCGAGCTTGGTGAGGGCTATGGAATCGACCCCTACCGTATCGGTGAAATGGCGGGCCTGGCTTATGGCGTTTTGGCCGGTGGTGGCGTCAAGGACCAGCAAAACCTCGTGGGGCGCGCCCGGGAGGCTTTTTTCGCTTACGCGCCGTATCTTCTTCATCTCTTCCATCAGGTTGTGCTTGGTGTGGAGGCGGCCCGCGGTGTCGATGATGACGATGTCGGCTCCGCGAGCCTTGCCAGCTTCTATCGCGTCGTAGGCGACGGCGGCGGGGTCTGAGCCGTGGGCGTGGCGCACCACGTGGGCTCCGGCGCGTTCGCCCCAGACGCCTAGCTGCTCTATCGCGGCGGCGCGGAAGGTGTCGGCGGCACCGATTATCACCTTGTAGCCCCCGGCGGTGAAGCGAGCGGCGAGTTTTCCTATGGTGGTGGTCTTGCCGACGCCGTTGACGCCCACTACCAGCACAACGCGGGGCTTTTCTCCGTCAAGATCGAAGTGCCCCTCGTCCTGGAGGAGTATTTCGCCGATGCGCTTTTTAAGGTGGTCGCGAAGAGCGTCGGTGTCGGAAAGTTCTTTTCGCTCCACCCGCTGGCCGACCTCCTTGACCAGTTTAAGGGCGGTGTTCACTCCTATGTCGGCGGTTATAAGAGCCTCTTCCAGCGCCTCAAGGGTATCGCCGTCGATGGTTTTCCTGCCCAGAAACACGCGGTCGAGGTTTTTGGCGAGGCCGTCGCGGGTCTTGGCGAGGCCGTCGCGCAGCCGCGTGAAAAGCGATTTCTCCTCGGCTTCGCCCCCCTTGCCGCCGAAGAGCTTTCCGAAAAAGGATTGGCTCAATTTTATGTCCCCTGGCCCGCGCTTTACGCCGAAAGGCCGCTTATTGTTTTGAAAAAATCCGGGTAGGAGACCGCCGCGGCCTCAGCCCCTTCTATCGCC
>SRXB01000335.1 GCA_009724975.1 bacterium
TTCCGCGCTGAAGGTCGGCGTTCCGCCATCGGGGTCGTCGGCGAAGAGCTGGAAGGTCAAAAGGTTCCACTCGTTGGTCTGCTTGTTCCCTATCTGTTGGAGCACCGGCGGCCTGTTGGTGTTAGTCACTGAAATGTTAAAGGCCTGCTCCGAGGTGTTTTTTGAATCGGAGGCGATTACCGTGACGGGGTAATTCCCCTCCTGGTCGAAAGTCGGGGTCCAGTTGAAGGTATTGCCGGTGATGGTCGCGCCAGCCGGAGCGACAGCCATGGAGAGCAAAACATTATCGGAGGCGTCGGGGTCGGAGGCGTCTATCACAAAAGAGAGTGGCTGGTCTTCGGGAACCGTCTTGTCCCCTATCGGGCCGATTACCGGCGCGCGGTTCAGGTCGGCGACGATTATGGCCACATCCTGGTAATCCTCGCCCGAATTGGGGTCTTTCACTCCCACTACAATGTTGTACGACCCCGCCTGCTCGAAGGTGGGGGTGAAGGTGAAGTTGCCGGACGCATCTATCGAAGCCCCTGCGGGCCAAACTCCCTGCGCGAAGAAAATAAGGGCGTCTCCATCGATATCGCTGGCGGTCGCCTTGAAGGCTATGGCCGAGTTCTCGGTGCCGTTAACCGGCGAGGCAATCGCGTCAAGCACCGGAGGGGCGTTAGTGTGCGTTACCGAAATCGTCACCGCCTCCGAATCCTGGAGGCCGCCGGAATTGGCGTAGAATACGACCGTGTAGTCGCCTTCCTGATAGAAAGTCGGAGTCCAGTTGAAGTTGTTGCCAGACAAGCTTGCGCCGCTGGGCAATACCGAAGAAGAGAAACTTACGGCGTCCCCATCCGGATCGCTACCTGAGAGGGTGAACGAAAGGCTTGCGTTTTCGGCGACTGTCCTTGCTACCACCGGAGAGAGAATCGGAGGTCTGTCGGAGTTGCCGACCATGATATCCACCGAGTTCTGGACCGTCGCCACCCCGTCGGTGGCCGAAAAGGTGACGGTGTAGGGGCCTCCGGCCTGGGAATAGTCGGGAATCCAGGAGAAGACTCCACTTGCGAATGTTGCTCCGGTGGGAAGCCCTGTCGCCGAGAGGGTCGGCGTCGTGCCGTCCGGGTCGGTCGCGGTCACGGTGAACGTTATCTCGGCTCCCTCGCTGCCGCTCTGTGCGCCCGGGACCGTAAGCACCGGCGGGCGGTTGACGTTGGCGACCGTTATGGTGATGGTTTTGCCGGTTACGGAAGGAATGTACGCGTCGGTGTAGTCCGAGGCCCTGAAGACGACTTTGTATGTGCCGGACTGGCTGTAAGTGGGCGTCCAGCTGAAGGTGGAACCGTTCCATGTCGCGCCAGCGGGTAGCGGGCTTGCCGATATTGTCACGAAGTCGCCGTCGATATCGCTTGCCGTAACAGAGAAGGACAAGGGGGAGTTTTCGACGGCGCTTTTGTTAGTTAGCGTCCCGAAAACCGGCGGGTGGAGTATTATGTGCTCCGAGCCGTTCATCGCTCCGTTGAAGAGAAAAGCCCTGCCCTCGTAGGTTTCGCCGTTCGTGTCGTAGGGCGCGCCGACTATGATGTCGTCAGCGCCATCGCCGTTGACGTCGCCAGCCCCGGCAAGCGAAAAACCGAACCAGGCGTAGGCGGTCTCACCCTCGGCCCTCCATTTTTGCACCAGTCCGCCGGCGTATGAATAAAGGAAGGCGGCCCCCTCGTCGGTGAGGGGATCGTCAAACCCTTCCGCTCCTATTAGGAGTTCGGGGAATCCGTCGCCGTTGACGTCCCCCGCGCCCGCAACCGACCTGCCAAAATGGGCGTTTGCCTGATTAACCTCGTAGTTGATGTAGGTGGTGCCGAGGCTGACGCTGTTGCCGTAATAGACCCGCACCTGCCCTTCGCCGGTCTGCCCGTTCGTATAGCCGCGCAAACCCGCCGCAACGTCGAGATAACCATCGCCGTTGTAGTCGCCTATCCCCGCACCGGCGCCTCCCGCCAAGGCCCCGGCCTGTCCGCCGTACAAATTCCAGCCGATTGCCGGCGTGCTTGTGGACCCCATGTAAAGATACAGAGCGCCCTCATCGGTGTAGGCGTTATCATAATATGGCGCGCCCACCAGAAAATCGTCGTAGCCGTCCCTGTTTACGTCGCCCGCCGGTGCGACCAGAGACCCGAAGTATGAATTGGACTGGCTTGAAGTTGCCGCCAGGGTGTAATAGGTCGAGGGAACTGCCGACGAATTTCCGAAATATAAATAAGTCAGGCCTGAATAGGGGTATGCGCCGGAGTAGTTCGGGCAGCCGACGAGTATGTCGCCGTAACCGTCGCCGTTGAAGTC
>SRXB01000054.1 GCA_009724975.1 bacterium
CGCCTTCGGCCTTCCCATGCTCTTTGTGGCGGCCCTGCTGGAAGCCCCACTGGCAAGCGCCCTAGCCGCGCCGCCAAAAGCGTGGGTGGCGGTGGCCTTCATGGGTATTTTCTGCTCCTCGGTCGCCTTCGCGCTATTTTTGAAGGGAGTCGAGAAGATTGGGGCGACTCGGGCCTCGGTCTTCATCTACCTCGTTCCCGCCTTCGCAATCTTTTTCGCCTATTTCATCCTTGGAGAGACTATTACGCCGGAAAAACTCATGGGCGGAGGGGTGATCGTCGCCGGAGTCTGGCTGACCACCGGCAAATGATTCCTTAAAGGAGCTTTCGGGCGCGCTCCCAGTCGAAAAGCGGGCCGGGATCGGTCTTCCTGCCGGGCGAGATGTGCTCGTGGCCCGTAAGCGAGGATGAATTGATTGCCGGATGGGCTTTTTTAAGCTCTTTAAAGAGTTTTCCAAGGGTCTTGTACTGCGATTCGGTATAGCCGGAACTCATATCCCCCTCAAGCTCTACCCCAACCGAGAATTTATTCACCTCCGCGCGCCCCAGCCACTCGCTTTTGCCCGCGTGCCATGCCGCGCAATCGGTATCGACGAACTGGTAGGCCTTCCCTCGCCTCGTTATGAAGAAATGTGCCGAGACTTTGAGATCTTTTATCTTTTCGAAGAAGGGGTGGGCATCCGGCTGAAGGTTGTTCAGGAAAAAATCGCAGACGAAGCCGCCTCCGAATTTCCCGGGCGGCAGGCTGATGTGGTGGATGACGACGCACTCCACATTGGCCCCCTCCCTTGCGGAGAAATTGGGGCTGGGCGTCCACTTGGCCCATTTAACCCTCATGAGTGCTCACCCAGGGGGTCTATGCGTTCGCGTATCTCGTCGCCCATGACGTTTATCCCAAGGACGGTGAGCATTATCGCGACGCCGGGAAAGAGGGCGAGGTGCGGCGCGAAGAGGAGGTAATCCACCCCCTGGCTCAGGATGCCGCCCCAGGTGGGGGTGTCTTGCGGGCCGAGGCCGAGAAAGCTAAGGGAGGACTCGGAGAGTATCGTTCCGGCTACGGCGAAGGTGGCCTTTACGGAAAGTGGGCCGACGAGGTTTGGCAGGATATGCCTGACGGCGATGCGAAAGGGCCCCGCTCCGGTAATCACGGCGGCCTTTACGTATTCGCGCTCTTTTATGGAGAGAACCTCGCCGCGCACAAGCCTAGCGAACCCGACCCACCCCATGAGCGAGAGGGCGAAGATTACGTTGCCGAGGCTTGGCCCCATCACGCCGGCCAGAGCTATCGCCAGAAGGATTCCGGGAAAGGCCAGCATTACGTCGACCACGCGCATCACCGCCTCGTCAACCCAGCCGCCCATGTAGCCCGAGACGAAACCTATCGCGGTTCCCGCCAGAAGACTTACCCCGACCACCGCGAACCCCACCAGAAGGCTCACCCTGCCGCCGTAAAGCAGGCCCGAGAGCACATCCCTTCCCAGTTTGTCCTGCCCTAGCCAGTGGGCCGCCCCGGGCGCCGCAAGACCTTCCTTTAGGTTTAAGGCTTCGGGGTCATAGGGTGAAATGAGGGGCGCGAAGATTGCCGAGAGTAGCAAAAGCGCCAAAATGGCGGCGGCGCCGAGAAAGAAAAGGTCGAAACCGCAAAAGCGCGCCTTCACGGCTACCCCCTCACCCGCGGGTCGGCGGCGCGGATGGCGAGATCGGCCAAAAAGTTGGCCGCGACGTACCCAAGGCTTATCACCAGCACGCACCCCTGCACCACGGGGTAATCGCGCCCGTTTATCGCCTGCAGAAGAAGGGTTCCGATTCCGGGCCAGGCGAAGACCGCCTCGGCGATTACCGCGCCCGAGAGCAAGGCTCCTAGCTGAAGCCCGAGGATGGTTATCACGGGGATGGCGGCGTTGCGCATGGCGTGGAGCCATATCACCTTTCGCTCGCTCACCCCTCGCGCCCTCGCCGCCTGAAGATACTCGGCCCCCAGTACGTCGGCGAGGCTGGTCCGCACCATGCGGGACAAAATCGCCGCCAGCGCGAACCCCAAAGTGACGGCGGGGAGGATGACGCTTGCAAAGCCGTCACGCCCCGAGACGGGGAGCCAGCGAAGATTCACCGAAAAGAGCATAATCAGCAAGGGGCCGAGCCAGAAATTTGGCATGGAAACCCCCACCAACCCCAGCGCCAGCGTAGCGCGGTCGATTGCCTTTCCCTTGTTGACCGCCGCCGCCACCCCGAGGGGCAGAGCCACCAGAAGGGCTATCAAGAGGGAGACTCCGGCAAGCTGCAGAGTCGCCGGAAGGCGCGCCGCTATAACCTCCCTCACGGGTTTTCGGTAGGCGAAGCTCATTCCCAGCTCGCCCTTGGCGAGCCCGCCGAGATAATCCAGATACTGGGTCATAATCGGCTTTTCCAGCCCCAGTTCGGCGCGCAGGGCGGCCTTGTCGGCGGCGGCGGCGGTTTCGCCGAGCATAACGTCAACCGGATCGCCCGGGACGAGGTGTATGAAGGCGAAAACCAGCGTTATTACGCCGATTACCGTCGGGATAAGGGTCAGGAGCCTCTTTTTCAGCATCTTGGGATTATATATCCGCGCCGCCGGAATCTTCAACGGCTCCGGCTTTAGTGAAATTCAGGATGACCAGACCCCCGCCTATCAAAAGGAGGAGCGAGAGTATGGAAACGCGTGGATTTCGGGTGGCCACCGAAACCCAGCCCATCAAAACCGGCCCCAAAACGGCGGCGAATTTGCCGAGCATGTTGTAAAAGCCGAAAAACTGCGCCGAGCGGTCCTTCGGGATGAGCCTTGCGTAATAAGAGCGGCTGAGCGCCTGCACTCCGCCCTGGGCGAGGCCTATTATCACCGCCAGCGCGTAAAACTCGGCGGCGCTGTCCATCTTGTAGCCCCAGAAAATCACTCCGCAGTAGATTAAAAGCCCCGCCGAGAGGGCCTTTTTCACCCCGAACCGCTCGCCAAGCCTCCCAAAGGCTATCGCCGAGGGGAAACCCACGAATTGGGTTATCAAAAGGGCGGTCATTAGGTCGGAGGAGGAGAAGCCGAGGCTTAGGCCGTAATCTACCGCCATTACTATTATGGTGTCGACGCCGTCTATGTAGAGCCAGTAGGCGATGAGAAAGTAAAGGACCGGCTTTAGCCCCCTTATGTGGCGAAAAGTCTCGGCCAGATCGCGCAAACCCTTCCTGATGGAGTGGCCGCGTCCGGCCAAGGGGCTTTTGCGCTCCTTGACTAGCATGAGAAGCGGCAGGGAAAAGATTCCCCACCAGACCGCCACGAGCAAAAACGAGAACCGCACCGCGTCCGCCGCCGAGGCCATGCCGAAAAGCCCGGGCTTTAAGACCATGAAGATGTTCAGGGAAAAGAGAAGCCCGCCGCCAAGGTAGCCGAGCGAAAAACCCAGCGCCGAGGAGAAATCGTAGTCTTCCTTGCGGGAAACGCTGACAAGGAGGGAATCGTAGAAGATGTTGCCGCCCATGAACCCCGCCATCGCCGTTGCGTAAGCCAGCGCGGCGAGAGGCCACTCTCCCTTGGGTATCAAAAAGAGCGAAAGGGTGGCGAGCACTCCCACCGAGGCGAAAAAACCCAAAAAGCGCTTTTTGGAGCCGCCCCTGTCGGCTATCGCGCCAAGGAAGGGAGCCAGCACCGCCACGAGAAGGCCCGCGCCGGAATTGGCCGCCCCCAGCCGGAAGGTGGAATCAGCGGCCGGAGCCCCCATACACCAGAACTCCTTGAAAAAGACAGGAAAAAAGCCCGCCATCACCGTGGTGGCGAAGGCGGAGTTGGCCCAGTCGTAAAGAGCCCAGGCCCAGGTGTCGGCGCTTATCTTCCTCAAATCCGCCTCCTTTAAGTTCGCGCCTACACTTTAAACTTCACCGGCCCGCCTTAGCGATAAAAAAATTGGCCAATTCAACCCGACGGTGGTTAAATATTTCACCAGCGACGAGCACGGTTAATGCACCTCGCCGCAAAGCCTTTTAAAAAGCGCTTTGTCGGCCAACAACGGCGCACCGGACACAAGTGTTTTATAACATCGTTTCGCTGTCGCGGCCCTTCTTTGCCCAAGATGAATAACCTGCCGCGCCATCTGGACATTTTATCTTTCAACCGTTCTAGCGCGGGCCATTCACAAGACTCACAAGTTAGGCGCGGAAAAGTGCCCTTTTGTAATTTTTTTATCAATGTTTCAAAAATTGGGCTAAGCGGTTGACAACCAGGACCCCTTGCCGTATCTTGCAAGGGATTATTTTTTGGCCTCTACCCTAAAAAAGGCAAAAAGATGAACGGAACGTGGATCTTAGACCTCATCTATGTCCTTGTCTTCATAGTGGTCGGCGCGGGCGCCGCCGCTCTCCCCTTCATAATAGTAGCGCTCCTCGCGCCAAAGACAGTCCACGAAAAAACCCTCGAAACATACGAATGCGGCATGGACCCCTACGGGCCGGCCTGGATTCGCTACGGCGTGCTCTACTACCTTTACGCCCTCATGTTCCTCGCTTTCGACGTGGACGTCCTTTACCTTTTCCCAGCCGCCCTCGCCTATAAAAAGATTCCGGGAATGGGCGTGGCGGTGGAATTCATCCTCTTCATCGCAATCCTCGCCCTGGCCATAGTCTACGCATGGCGAAAGGGTGTCTTCACATGGTCAAGGAGAAAGATTTGAAACCCATACTCGTCGAAGGGTGCGAGGCTTGCCCCTCTTTCGGGCAGGGTCCTGGCTACAAGGTGAAATCCCACGATCCGGCGATGGTGGGCGCGGTGCAGACCCTCGTGAATTTCTGCCGCGCCAACTCCGTCTGGCCGATGACCTTCGGCCTGGCCTGCTGCGCCATCGAGATGATGGCCGCCGGCATGGCGAGGGTTGACATGTCGCGCTACGGCTCGGAGGTCTTTCGCCCCTCGCCCCGCCAGTGCGACCTAATGATAGTCGCGGGAACCCTCAACAAGAAGATGGCCCCCGTCCTCCTTCGCCTCTACGAGCAGATGCCCGCCCCCAAGTGGGTCATCGCGATGGGCAACTGCGCTATCTCCGGCGGCCCCTTCGCCATCGAGGAAAATTACAATGTCATTGAGGGCGTCGACCGGCTGATACCCGTCGACGTTTACATACCCGGCTGTCCGCCGCGCCCCGAGGCCCTGCTTGAGGGAATCTTCAAGCTGCAGGAGCTCATCAGCGGCCACCGCCACCCCCTGCCGCAGATGAAGGGCCTTCTCGCCCCCAAAAGGGTGAACCCCAGAGGTATCTCCAATGACAGCTGAGTCTTTGGCCGCAAAGCTCCGCCAGATAAAGGGGCTTGACGTTAGGGAGAGCGATTACGCCAAAACCAGATGCACCCTCGACGTGGTCGCCGAGAAGGAAGCCGTCCGCGACTTCGCCCTGGCGGTGCGCGAGGCGGGCTATCTCATCGAATCGGTCACCGGCGTTGACGCGAACCCCATGATGGTCGTCTACCACTTCACCAACATCCACGACGTCTCCCGCGTCACCGGAAAGGTCCTCGTGGATAGGGAAGATAAAAACTGCCCCACCATTGAGGACATCTACCCGGGCGCGAACTGGCACGAGCGCGAGACGAGGGATTTTTTCGGGATAACCTTCACCGGCCACCCCGACATGACCCCCCTCATCCTCCCCGAGGAAGAGACCGACTTTCACCCGCTCCTCAAGGGCGAAGGGAAACTCAAGAACCTTGGCGAGCTACTTGAGCGCTTCGCGGCTCCCAAAAAGGAAGCGGAGGTGTCCGAATGATTCCCTCGCAGGACGCCTTCAAGGAAACCTTCATCCTCAACATGGGGCCGCAGCACCCCTCCACCCACGGCGTTTTGCGTGTGGTGCTAAAGTGCGACGGCGAATACGTCCTCGAAGCGGAGCCGGTAATAGGCTACGGCCACCGCATGCACGAGAAGATGGGCGAAGTGCGCGACCACCGCGGCTTTTACGCCAACGTCTCCCGCATGGACTACGCCGGCCCGATGTGCTTCGCCCACGGCCACATCCTCGCCGTAGAAAAACTCCTCGGCATAGAGGTCCCCCAGCGCGCCGAATACATACGCGTCATAACCACCGAGCTTTCGAGAATCTCAAGCCACCTCCTCTGGCTCGGGGCCTTCCTCCTCGACCTCGGCGCCTTCACCCCCATCCTCTACGCCTTCGACGACAGGGAAATAATCTACGACCTGATGGAAGACCTTAGCGGGGCGCGCCTCACCATAAGCTATTTTAGGGTTGGCGGCGTAGCACGCGATGTCGACGAGAACTTCCTCGCCGGAACCAAAGCCTTCGTCAAGCGCCTTCGGGGCCGCATGCCGATGTACCACAACCTCGTCACCGGCAACGTAATCTTCCAAAAGCGCGTCATGGACGTGGGCCACATACCGCTGGACATGGCGCTCAAATACGGCGCCACCGGCGCGGTGATACGCGGCAGCGGAGTACCCTACGACGTCCGCAGGGCCGAACCCTACTCCGCCTATCCCGATTTCGACTTCGAAATCCCCTACTTCACCGAATGCGACTGCTTCGCACGCTACCGCGTGAGGATGATAGAGATCGAACAATCCCTGCGCATCGTCGAGCAGGCGATAGCAAAGCTCCCCGACGGCGAATTCATCGCACCCAAGGTCCCGAAAATCCTGAAAACCCCGCCGGGCGAAGTCTACCAGGCGGTGGAGGCGGCCCGAGGGTCGCTGGGCTACTACCTTGTCAGCGACGGAACCCCCAACCCCTACCGCATGAAAATAAGGCCGCCCTCGTACTCGAACCTGAGCCTTCTTAAAGAGCTTTCGCGCGGCATCCTCCTTTCCGACCTTGTGGCCGTCATGGGAAGCCTTGACCTGGTCATACCGGAAATAGACCGCTGAGAGTGAGAGGATGAACATGGCGTCACCTAACCTCCTTCTCATAGCACTATCCGCCCTGGTGATAGTAATCTACGTCTTCACCAACTCGGCGGTGCTCGTCTGGGTCGAGCGAAAAGTCTGCGGCCACATCCAGCAGCGCCCCGGCCCCTACGAGGTAGGCCCCTTCGGCCTCCTGCAGACCGCCATCGACGGCCTCAAGCTCATGGGCAAGCAGCTCATAGTGCCGGACAACGCCGACAAGAAGCTCTTCAAGCTCGGCCCCATCCTCGGCTTCGTCCCCCCGATTGTGGCGATGATAGTGGTTCCCTTCTCCACCAAGCTGCAGATCCACGAGCTCGACATCGGCGTCCTCTTCATAATCGCCCTCGCCTCCATAAACGTGCTGGCGATACTCATCTCCGGCTGGGCCAGCGCCAACAAATACTCCCTCTTCGGCGCGGTCAGGAGCGTTGCGCAAAACATAGCCTACGAAATACCGCTCCTTTTGACCCTTCTCAGCGCCGTCCTCTACTTCGGCAGCCTCAAACTCAGCGAAATGACCGCCGCCCAGGGCGGCTTCTGGTTCGTCTTCACCCCCTTTGGCCTCGTTGGATTCCTCATCTACTTCGTAACGGGAATGGCCGAGACCAACCGCGCCCCCTTCGACCTCCCCGAGGCGGAAAGCGAACTCACCGCAGGCTTTCACACCGAATACAGCGGCATGGGATTCGGCCTCTTCTTCCTCGGCGAATACACCAACATGCTCCTTGTGGGCGCGATAGCCACCAGCGTATTTCTGGGCGGCTACAACCTTCCGGGCATAGCCCTTGAGGGAACCGGCATCATCCTCGAACTTCTCAAACTGGTCATCTTCCTGGCCAAGGTCTACTTCCTCATCTTCGTGATGATATGGATGCGCTGGACCTTCCCCCGCGTGCGCTTCGACCAGCTTTTGAACCTCTGCTGGAAATACCTCATTCCCCTCTCCCTCGCCAACCTTGTCGCCGTCGCCCTCTGGGTGAAAGCTTTCGGAGGGTAACGGAATGGTAAAATACTTCACCGAACTCTTTTCAGGGATGAAAAGCCTCCTTGTAGGCATGGGGATAACCGCCCGCGTCGGCATGAGAAAGCCGATCACGGTCCACTACCCCTTCGAGACCCTGAACGTGACCAAAAACTTCCGCAGCCACATCGAACTGGCGCTCGACCCGGAAAAGGGCTTCCACAAATGCATAACCTGCGGCATGTGCGAACGCGCCTGCCCCTCCGGCTGCATAACCATCAAGTCTGAAAAGCCCGAAGGCGCCAAAAAGAAAGAGCTTGTCGCCTACTACCTCGACTACACAAAGTGCAGCCTTTGCGCCAACTGCGTGGAGAGCTGCCCAACCGACGCCATAGAATTCTCTAACGACTACAAGCTGGTCGGCACCTCGCGCCACGACTTTCACTTCGAGCTTCTTGGCCGCGCCAAAAAACGCCTTGAGAAGATGGGCAAGGCGTGGACGCCGCCCGAAGCGGAGCCCCCAAAGACCGAAGCCCCCAAGCCAAAGGCGGAAGCAACCGCCCCAACGCAAGCCTAGACGGGCATTTGAAGGAATGTGGGTTTAATCATGGAATTCAGCCCTGAACTCTCAATCTTCGTAAAGCTTGCCGACGCGGGCTTTATAGCGATCGCGGCGATGACGCTGGCGGGAGGTCTGATTTCGGTCCTCGCCCGCCAGATAATCCACGCCGTCCTCGGCCTCGTCCTCGCCCTCACCGGCGTCGCGGGCCTCTACGCCTTCCTCGGCAACAACTTCATAGCCGCGATGCAGATGCTCATCTACGTCGGCGCGGTCTCCATAAGCATGGTCTTCGCGGTCATGCTCTCGCGCCCGCCGGAAGAAGCCAAACACATCTCGCTCCGCGACGCCGCAAAAGTCGCGATGGGCCTTATAGTGGCGTTCTTCGCCGCCTCGGCGATCGGGACCAACCTGATAAAGAAGCATTGGGAAGCCGCGAGCTGCCAGCTTTCGCAGGGAACCCCCGAGGAGATAGGCAAAGTCCTCCTCACCCGCCACATCATAGCCTTCGAGCTGATATCGCTCGTCCTTCTGGTGGCGATTGTCGGCTCGGTGATAATCGCAAGGCGCGGCAGGGGCAACCCCGTCGAGATCGGAGAGAGCAAATGAGCGCCTCACCCGCCTTCTTCGGCTCTCTGGAGAGCTACCTCTTCATCGCGCTGGCCCTTTTCGCGATGGGCCTTTACGGGATAATCTCCCGCCCGGGCCTCATCTCGATGCTGATATCGGTGGAACTCATCCTCAACGGCGCGGGGCTCAACTTCATGGCCTTCAACCACTTCCTCTCCGCCGACAAGACCACCGGAGCCACCTTCACCCTCTTCATAATGGGCCTTGCCGCCGCCGAGGCGGCGATAGCCCTCTCGATAGCCGTCGCAATCTACCGCTACCGCCGGTCGATTATCGCCGACGAGCTTTCCGCGATGAAGGACTAGGAGAGAAACGATGAACATTGAATCCTCCTTCATCCTCGTCCCGCTCCTACTGCCGCTTTTCACCGCGATAGGAAACCTGATCGCGGGCAGGTGGCCCAACGTGCGCGACTCCATCTCATCCGTGGGCGCGCTCCTAACCTTCGCCTCGGTGCTCAGCCTCGTGAGCCACGTTGCGGGCGGCGGAACCTACTCGCTCCACCTCTTCCACATCTACCAGGGGATAGACGTAACCCTTAGGGTCGACGGCATGAGCATGATCTTCGCCGCCACCTCCTCCTTCCTCTGGATTTTGGCCACATTCTACTGCGTGGGCTACATGCGCGGGCTGAACGAGCACGCCCAGACCCGCTTTTACGTCTGCTACTCGGCCACCATCTTCGGCGCGATGGGCGTGGCCTTCTCCGGCACCCTCCTATCCCTCTACCTCTTCTACGAGCTGGTCTCCATCTTCACCTACCCGCTCGTCATGCACCACCAGGACGAGGAAGCCTACGACGGAAGCCGCAAATACCTCACCTACCTGATGGTGACCTCCAAGCTGATGCTCCTTCCGGCGCTAGCCGCCGTCTACGTGAGCGCCGGAACGCTGGATTTCGCCACCAACATGACCACGGGCATCTTCCCCTC
>SRXB01000639.1 GCA_009724975.1 bacterium
CAACCCCATCATCTACGGCAACCACATGAAGCTAAACCCCGTGCTGGTGCTGATAATCCTCTACATCGGCCACCACTCCTTCGGGGTCTGGGGAATGGTCCTTGGCGTGCCGGTGGCCTACTACCTCCTTCACGACGTTCTCGGTGTACCGTTGTGGGACAGCCTGGACAAAGGCAAAAAGAGCCCACCTGTCGAGAACTCCGGCCAATAGCGCGAAAAACTTTTTTTCCAAGAGACAAAACAAAAGAGCCGCCCCCCGAAAAGGAGGCGGCTCTCTTTTTTTAAACGGATTTATTCTAGTGGCCGGCCATGCGCTTCTTGACGTCGGCCAGGGCGATTACCTTGCACTCTTCGGCTTCGGCGAAGAGGCGGGCGCGCTCGCTGATGAGTCCGTCGGCGAAGGCTTTGGTCTTGAGGCCGGGGATGTTGATGTCCACGGAGAGCATCGCGGCCTTCATGGCGCCCTCGGCGAGGTAGACGGCCACGCCCACGTCGGAGATGGCGGACTTGTTGCCGAAGGGGGCGAG
>SRXB01000640.1 GCA_009724975.1 bacterium
CCCCAAAAATTTCAAGATAATCGACGAACTCCGCTTCATGACGGGCCGACGCATCTCGCCCGTGGTGGCCTCCATTTACAACCTTCGGGAGGCGATTTCGCGCTATTTCGGCGACAAGGACGAGATAGATCAGGATGGCGAGGGGGGCGAATCCCTCTTCGAGACGGGCGACCTCTCCCTTGAAGGGGAGCAGTTGCCGCGCATGGAGGAGCTTTTACACCAGGCATCTTCCGTGCCTAACTCCGAAACCGCCAGGAGGATACTGGTGGGGATGGCGCTTGAAAAGGTCTCTCACCTGCACTTTCTGAAGAGGCCGAACCGCATCGACGTCAGCCCACGCGTGGGCGGCTTCATTGAAAAAACTTACCGCGCCACCCGCCACCCCCTCTCCAACATAATCTCAATCCTGAAGATACGCGCCGGGGTATACAGCGTGGAGGGCGCGCCCTTCGAAGGCGCCTTCAACGCAAAGGTCGCGGGGAGCCAATACAGGTTTTCCATAACCGGCATGCCTACGCACGAGGGC
>SRXB01000336.1 GCA_009724975.1 bacterium
CGAGCTGGTGATGGAGCTTCGCGGGGAGGACGAGGGGGAATGAGCCAGAACCCGCTTTCAGGCGCCAGGCGCGTGGTCATAAAACTCGGAAGCCAGGTTCTCACCGACGAGAACATGAACCTTCGGCGCGACGTCTTCGAGTGGCTGGCCGACGACGTCAAATGGCTTAAGGACAAGGGGATCAAGGTCGCCATCGTCACCTCCGGCGCCGTGGCCGCAGGTAGAGGCAGGCTGGGCTTCACCAAAACCGCCACCGTCCCGCAGAAACAGGCCCTGGCCGCCGTCGGCCAGCTTGACCTGATGTGGACCTACCGCGAGATTTTCAACAGCAGGCAGATGGTCGTCGCGCAGCTTTTACTTACGAATGAAGACATAAAGGACAAAAAAAGGCATTCAAACGCCGCCAACACCCTCGACGAGCTCTTCAAAAAGGGCGTAGTCCCGATAATCAACGAAAACGACACCGTTTCCGTAAAAGAAATCAAGCTCGGCGACAATGACAACCTCTCGGCCCTCGTAGCCAACCTCATCAAGGCCGATTGCCTCGTCATACTATCCGACGTGGAGGGCCTTTACGACAAGGACCCCAAAAAATTCGAGGACGCCAACCTCGTGAGAACCGTCGAATCGATAGATGATGTAATGGGGTTGGCCGGCGACTCTAAAAGCAAAGTCGGGACCGGCGGAATGTCAACGAAACTCGTGGCGGCCAAAAAAGCCGTGGAGGCCGGGGCCTTCGCCAAAATATCCTCGGGCAAGAGGCCCAACGCGGTGCGAAAGATATTTTCCGGCGAGGAAATAGGCACCCTATTCGTCCCCGGGACCAGCAAATTAAAGAAGAAAAAGCACTGGCTCAAATATTCCGCCCCCGAAAAGGGTACTATAACCGTAGACGACGGTGCCGCGCGGGCGATTCTGCAAAACGGCAAGTCGCTCCTGCCCGTGGGGGTCCTTGACGCCTCGGGCGACTTCAAAAAAGGCGATACGGTCATAATAGTCGGCCTATCCGGCAAGACCTTCGCCAAAGGCGTCTCCCGCTACAGCGCGGGGGAGATATGCGCCATCAAGGGGGCTCCCTCCTGCGAGATAGCCCAAAAGCTCGGGCGCAAGGATTACGACGAAATCATCCATCGGGACGAAATGGTCCTGATGGCGGAGAAAAAACCCGCGCAAAGAAAATCACCCGCCAGGAAAAAGGCGGGTAAATAAGGAGATAAGATGTCCATCCGCGACGAAATGACGGCAATGGCCCAAAAGGCCCGCGAAGCCGGAAGAAAGACCGCCCGTCTGGGCTCCTCGGTAAAGGACCGCGCCCTCGTGAAGATGGCCGAGGCCCTTGAGGCCGCCCGCGAGGAACTCAAGGCCGCCAACGCCCTGGACCTTGCCGCCGCGAAGGAAGCCGACATCTCCGGTGCGATGCTGGACCGGCTGACCCTCTCCGATAAAACCATAGACTCCATGGCAAAAGGGCTTCGCGAAGTCGCCGCCCAGCCCGACCCAGTGGGCGAGGTCACCAAGATGTGGAAGAGGCCAAACGGCCTTCTCATCGGCAAAAAGCGCATACCGCTAGGCGTAATCGGGATAATCTACGAAGCCCGCCCCAACGTCACCGCCGACGCCGCCGCCCTTTGCCTGAAATCAGGCAACGCCGTGATACTGCGCGGCGGCAAGGAAGCTATAAACTCCAACCGCGCAATCGAAAAGGTCCTCTCAAAGGCCGCCCTTGAGGCCGGCATCCCCGAAGGGGCGATACAGGTGGTCGGCACCACGGGTCGCGAGGCCATTTTGGAGCTTTTGAAACTTGAGGAATACATAGACCTCATCATACCGAGAGGCGGCGAGGGGCTGATACGCTTTGTCGCCGAAAACTCGCGCATACCTGTGATAAAGCACTACAAGGGCATCTGCCACGTCTTCGTCGATTCCTCGGCGGACCTCGCCATGGCGGAAAGCATAGTCCTCAACGCCAAGACCCAGCGCCCGGGCGTATGCAACGCCATGGAAACCCTCCTCGTCCACTCGGACCTCGGACGCACCTTCCTTCCCGAGATAATCGCCAAGCTGCGCGCCAAAAACGTCGAGGTGAGGGGGTGCAGGCGCACGGCCTCGCTGGTGCCCGACGTAATCCCGGCCACCGAAGAGGACTGGGGAACCGAATACGTAGACCTTATACTCTCGGTGCGGGTGGTCGATTCCCTCGACGAGGCGATAGAGCACATCGACAGGTGGTCCAGCCTCCACACCGAATCCATCGTCACCCAAAACTACGCCAACGCCCAGCGCTTCCTCGAAGAGGTCAAC
>SRXB01000641.1 GCA_009724975.1 bacterium
GCGCGGCTGAGGGCGGGCAACGAGCGCGGGACCCCCTCAAGGTGGCCGCGTTTGGGCTTTTCGGAAGCCTTTATCTCCGACCAGGCGCGCTGAAGCTCTTTTTCCCCCTCTATTTTCGCTTCGCCGAAGACGTGGGGGTGGCGGCGGACGAGTTTTTTGCAGATGTGGTCCAGCGAGTCGGCTATCTCGAAATCCCCTTTTTCCGAGGCCATCTGCGAAAGCAGGGCCACTTCAAGCATCACGTCGCCAAGTTCCTCGCACAAAAGGGCGCTGTCGCCCTTCTCTATCGCCTCCACCGCCTCAAAAGTCTCCTCCACGAGGTAGGGGAGGATGGTTTCGGGTGTCTGCGCCCTGTCCCACGGGCAGCCGTTTTCCGAGCGCAGGGTCTTCACTATATGCAGAAGCTCGGAAAAAGCCTCGGGAGCCGTTTTTTTACTCATGCGCCACCAGGAAAAGGTTGTTTGTAAAAACACTTCGCCATCATACCAGTCATTGGCGGTGGCGATAAAGAGTGGTCGAATTTT
>SRXB01000337.1 GCA_009724975.1 bacterium
GGATTATTACGGCCAGAAGGGCCTTCGCTTCGGCGAAGATTACCTTTGGCTCTACTAGCTGGCCAAATCCACCGCGCCAGCCAAAAGCGCGGGCGAGCCGATGGAGCCGGTGAACTCGATTTTGCCGCCTACCGCCTCCACCGAGCCGAAAAGGTCAAGGATATTGCCCGAAATCGTCGCGCCGGTGAAGGGGGCCGCCAATTGCCCGTTTTCTATTGAGAGCCCAGCGCACCCGATGCTGAAATCGCCGGAGACGGAATCTATGGTGTGAACGCCCATCGCCTCGCGGATAAGCACCCCCCTCTTCACCGACCCCACAAGTTCGGGAAGCTCTCTCCCGCCCTCAGCCGATATGAAAAAGTTCGTCGCCTCCGCCGTTATCGAGCACGGCCCCATCGTCCCGTTGCCCGTCGGCGCCGCGCCGCCCCTTTTGGCCGCTTCGCGGTCGAATAAAAAGGCGCTGAGCCTCCCCCTGTCGATGCAAAGATTTCGCCGCGAGGCGCTTCCCTCGTCATCCACCGGCGAGGTGTCGATTCCCCCCTTCAGCGAGGAATCGTCGATGACGGTGAGCGCTTCGGAGATGACTTTTTCGCCGAATCCGAAGCGCCCGAAGATGCTTTTGCCCTTTTGCGCCTCCCTGCCGATGAGCGAGGGGGCCAAAACCTCAAGGAACTGCGCCGCCACCCTGCCGTCCAGCACCGCCGCCACCCTGCCGGAGCGCGCCTTTTTGCCCCCAAGCAGTTCGCAGGCTCTGGCCGCGGCGTCGCGCCCGATAAAAGAGGGGTCTATCTCCCTCAAAAAACGCCCGTCGCGGCTGGACCACGCCGACTCGGCGCTCCTGCCCCGCCTGGCCCCCACCTCGACCGAAGCCGAAAATTCGGTGGAGCTCCAGAAGACCCGCTGGCCCGCAACCGCCACCGCCCTGTCTAGGCGGGAGCAGCCGAAGGAGGGTTTCCTCGCGGCGAAGACCCGCCCATCCAAGCCAAGGGCCGCCTCCTCTATCGCGAGGGCAATCTTTTCCGCCTCGTCGAAACCAACCGAAGTCCAGGAGGGGTCGAAAATCCCCAAATCCACCTCGGGCGGCTCCTCCAGAAAATCGGGAACGCTGAGAAATCTGTTCTTTCCCAGCGCTCGGGCCGAGGCGGCGGCGCGCCCGACCAGCTCGGCGGCGTCGAATCCCGCAAGGGTCGCGTCCGCCTGCGCGAAGCCTATGGAACCAGCCTCGCAAAGCATAAGGCGAACTTCGGCCACAACCCACTTCTCCCGCAACGAAGCGCCTTGGGCCGATTTTTCGACCCTAAGCCCCTCCTCGCGGGAGATATTGGCCAGCCAGCGCCTTTTGCCCGCCGCCTTAGCTATGCCGTCGAGGATTGGATTGAAAACCACCCCCTAAACCTCGCGCATGACGGGAACTTCGTTGCAGTTGGGGAACTGGGGGCAGTGTATGCAGTCAAGCCAGACCTTGTGAGGCAGCTCGGCCTTGTCCACCTCATGAAAACCGATCTTCTTGAAGAAACCGGCGCGGTAGGTGAGGGCGAAAACCTTTTTTATGCCCAGCTCCCTGGCATCCAGAAGGCACCGCTCGACTAGCAGACGGCCCGCGCCAAGCCCCTGCTTATCCTCGCGTACCGCAAGCGAGCGGATCTCCACAAGGTCGAACCAGAGGATGTGGACGGCGGCAAGCCCTATCACCTCGCCATCCTGGCGGGCGACGAAAAAATCACGGATATTGCCGTAAAGGTCGAGTCTTGAGCGGCTCAAAAGCTCCCCCTTCTGGGCGAAGACGTCCAAAACGGCCTTCATTGGCTCCACATCCGTCAAAACTGCTCTTTGAACGATAATCTGGCTCAATTTGCGCACCTTTCGGCCAGTTTGGCCGCGTGAACGTATGCCGCGTTGGACTTTTCGGCGGAGCCAAGCATCCTGGCCAGCTCCGCAACGCGCTCTTCCCCCGCCAGCTTCCTTACGCCGGTGACGGTCCTTCCGCCCGACTCCCGCTTTTCCACTACCATGTGGTTTCGCGTCATGGAGGCTATCTGCGGAAGGTGGGTTATGCATATGACCTGGCAATCCCCAGCCAGCGCCGCAAGCCTCTCCCCAACCTTCTCGGCGACTGTGCCGCCTATGCCCGCGTCTACCTCGTCGAAGACCAGTGTCTGCACCGCGCCGTCCCTAAGGGCGTTTTTAACCGCCAGCAAAACCCTCGAAAGCTCGCCTCCGCTGGCTATTTTCGCAAGCCTTCTGGGCTCCTCGCCGGTGTTGGGGGCGAAGAGGAAGAGCGCCTCGTC
>SRXB01000642.1 GCA_009724975.1 bacterium
CGCGCCATTCTGGGCGAGCTTGAGGTTTTGCGAAGCCGCAAAAATATCGTCTCCAAAGAGGTGGGCAGAATCAAGAAAGAGGGCGGCGACGCCTCGGCCATCTTCGAGGAGATGAAGCAAAACGGCGCGCGCACCAAGGAGCTTGAGGAGCGCCTGAAAGAGGTGGAGCCTCAGGTCGACGGCGGCCTTGAGCGCATTCCGAATATTCCCCACGCCTCTGTGCCGGTGGGCGAGAACGAGGCGTGCAACGCGGTGGTCCGCAAATGGGGCGAGCCGAAAGCTTATTCCTTCGAGCCAAAGCCGCATTGGGAAGTGGGCGAGGGGCTCGGGATACTCGACTTCGAGCGCGCCACAAAGATAACCGGAGCGCGTTTCGTCGTCATGAAGGGTCTTGGAGCAAGGCTTGAGCGCGCCCTGATCAATTTCATGCTCGACCTGCATACCCGCGAACACGGCTATACCGAGATGTTGCCGCCTTTCATGACCAATTCCAGGGCGATGAGGGGGACGGGGCAGCTGCCG
>SRXB01000055.1 GCA_009724975.1 bacterium
ACCCTCGGAAGGTCGGACTCGGGCACTGTGAAGCGCACGAGGACCGGATTGACCTGGTTTATCGTGACCAAAGCGGTGTCGTTGGCCTTCACGAGGTCGCCCGCCTTGGCCATGACGCTGCCCGCCACCCCAGAAAAGGGCGCGGTGAGCGCGGTGTAGCCGAGTTGGACCTTGGCGTTGCCTATGGAGGCCTTCGTGACCTCCATCGCCGCCGAGGTCGCCTCTATCGAGGCCCTGGCCGCCTCCACCTGCGCTTTTAGCGCCTCGGCGTTGGAGCGCGAGGCCTCGGCTGAGGAGTTGGCCGCGTCTATCGTGGCCTTAGAGGCCGAAAGGGAGGACTGCGCCGCCGTTGAGCTGGTCCTCACCTGGTCGAATTGTTCTTTAGAGACGTATTCCTTGCTCGCCAGCCCCTCATAGCGCTTGACCTGAGCGTCGGCCAGCCCCGCGTTGGCCTCGGCGCTCTTTGAATTGGCCTCGGCGGCGCGGGCCTGGGCCTCGGCGGTCCTGGCCTGGGCCTCGGCGGTCTTTATCTGCGCCTCAAGGGCCTTAAGTTGCGCCTCGGAGGCCTTTTTCTGGGCAGCCTGCCGCGCGAGGTCGGCCTCAAGCTGCTTGATGTTGCCCTCTGCCGTGCGCTGGTCGATGGTGAAAAGGGTCTGGCCCGCCCTCACCGCGTCGCCCTCCTTGAAGCTCACCTGTGTTATCAGCCCCCCTATCTGGGAGCGCACCTGCGTCGAGCGCGGCGGCTCCACGGTGCCAATAACGCTAAGCGCAACCGGGAAATCCGCCTTCTTCGCGGCCTCGGCCACCACCGGCACGGGCGGGCGCTTTTGCGGGACGCCCTGGGTCTGCGCCGCGTTCTCGCTCTTGGAGCAGCCGAGGGTCGCGAACGCGCAAAACGCGCCAAGAGTCGCCGCGAAAGCCGCTTTTTTGAAAAACTTTCCCTTATTTTCCATGAAAGAGGAGCTCCCCTTCGGGCAAAGTCCCGATTCTCTATATGAATTTTTCATTTCAATCATCTGTCGGCCTTTAGGCCCGTTTCGCCATGAAGGCCAAGAAGGCCGGTGTCGTACTGGAGCTGGGCGAGCGAGGAGTACCACTCCCAGCGGGCCTGCACCACCTGCGATCTGGCGTCCGAGAGGGCCGCCTGGGCGCTCAAAAGCTCCACTATCGTTCCGACGCCCTCTTTGTAGCGGGCCAAAGCGACCTCTTCCGACCTCTCGGCGCTGGCGAGGAGGTCGCCCGAGGCGGCGGCCTTTTGCGAGGCGGTCTTAAGGGCGTGGTAGGAGTTGTAGACCTGGTTTATCACCCTCTGGCGCGCCGCGGTTTCGCGCTCCCTGGCGCTCTGGGCCTCGTAGCGCGCCCGTTTTTCCTCGTATTCGTACTGGTAGCCGGTGAAAAGCGGGTAATTGAGCGTAACGCCCACCGAAAAGAGGTCTTCCCTGCGGTCGGTGGCGGAGGAGAGGCGGTTTTCGTTGACCTCGTACCACGTGACGCCGGTTGAGGCGCCAAGGGTGAGGCTTGGTTTCAGGTCCCCTTCCGCTTTTCGGGCGTTTGCCTCGGCCATTTGGGTCTGGGCGGTGGATATGGCAAGCTCGGTGCGCCTTTTAAGGGCCTGGTCTATGAGGGAATCGATATCGGCGGAGATATTTTCGAAGGAGACCTCCTTCGGGGCCTCCTCGATGTCGAAGGGGGTGTTTGCGGGTATGCCCATCGCCACCGCCAGCGAGCCCCGGGTGGTGGCTATGGAGCCATCCACCGTTTGAAGGGCCAGGTTGGCCTGCGAGAGCGCCGTTTTGGCGGAGAGGACGTCGGAGATGGTGGCCACGCCCGCCTCTTTTCTGGCCTCGGCGGCCTTAAGGTGCGAGGCGGCTTTCTCCACCGCCTTTTCGCGGGCCTCGCGAAGCGCCTTGGCGGACATGTAGAGGTAATAGGCCTTCGCGGTCTGCAAGACCACGTCCTCTATCGCCTTGTTCTGGGTAAGGTTAGCGGCCACAAGGGCGTAGCGGGCGGCTTCCTTGGAGGCGTCGCGTGAGCCGAAGTCCATTATGAGCCAGGAGAGGGTGAGCGCCGCCCCCGGGTAGACCTGGCGGGTGGCGAAATCCTTGGCGCTGTCGTAGGTGTCCTTGAAATTCGCCGAAACCGAGGCCGAGACCTTGGGATAATCAGCCGATTCGGCGGCTCCCAGCCTTGCCGAGGCGGAGAGGGCGTCGTACCAGGCGGCGCTGGTGGCCGGGTTGTTCTTTAGGGCGAGGTCTACCACCTCCGTGAGCCCCCACTTCCCCTCCGAGGGAGGCGGAACGGACGGCTTGGCCATTCCCTCGACCTTCACCTCGGCGCTTCGCGCCGGAGGCTCCCATTTTTGGAAGTTGGCGGGCGAGACCGATTCAGCGGGCTGCCTGTAAGCGCAGCCGTAGACCGCCAGGCAGAGGGCCGCGACAACCGCCTTGCATTTCTTCTTACCCATTGGCCTTTGCCCCTATCGCCTTTATGCCGCCCATGGTGAAGGCGACTATATGGTTGCAGATGCTCTCTATCATTTCGGGGTCGTATTCCCTGCCGTACTGCATTGATATCAGCTTTCTGGCCCTTGCATAGTGCGTCAGCTGGCCAAAAAGCGTAGTTACGCAAAATCCGGCCTCCTCCTCGCCGATTCTTGGGTAGGCGGCTTTTATCAGGTTGGCCAGAATCTTTCTGGTGGGGATGACGAGCTCCTGCAGCACGATCTCAAAGCCCAGCCCGGGCGAGGAGATTTCGCGGTAAAAGAGCTGAAGGTCGGTTTCGCTCTCCCTTACGTCTACTATCGAATGGATGTTGTAGTTGACGAGGGCGGTTACACCCCGCAAAAGAACCTCTTCCGGCCCGATAGCGCCCGAGGTGGCCTCGTCGATAATCTTACTGTAAAGAGTTCTTCGGGCCTGCGCCCGCTGGCGGACCACCTCGCGGTAAAGGTTTTCCTTGCCGCCGAAATGGTAGTTCACCGCGGCGACGTTAACCGACGCGGACTCCGTTATTTCGCGTATGGAGGTGGAGGTGAAGCCCTTGCGGGCGAAAAGCTCCGCCGAGGCGCACAAAATACGCTCGCGGGTGGATTCCGAATATTTACCCGAACCTTCGAATTGCGTCATTTGCCGTAAAGATCCCAAAAGGCGCTCCGCCAGGGTTTCGCCATGGCGGAACGAATAGTTTTTCCTTTAACTCGCCTGGCCTTAGGGCAAATTAAAGCAAGTGTTTTAATCTGTCAACGGCGTTTCAGGTTCGGGGCAAACAAATTTTCCCAGTGGTAAATACGCGCTGGAACCAGTGTTGTTTCGACAAGACACGATTATGGCGAAAATAGATGGACAATCGCCCGAGATAAGCTCCAAATACCTTGCCAAACGCCTTTGGTCCTATTAATTTCACCACTTTGACCCTCGCTTGAGAGAAGGAGTTTTTATGATGGATTTCATGGAGAGGGAGATTTGGGGAAACCCCGTAAGCGCTTACGCCAGCTTTACGCTGATAACGCTTTGCGCGTGGGCGGCTGTGCGCGTAGTCCGCTACGTGGTGCTGCACAACCTGCAAAAGTGGGCGCAGAAAACCGAATCAAGGTGGGATGACGTTATAATCGACGCGGTCAAGGGTCCGGCGGTCTGGCTGGTGGTGCTCGGCGTGATGACGGCGGCCCGCGAGGGGCTTGTGCTAACGCCCAGGGCGACCCTCTGGACCGACCGCGCGCTCACCGCCGGAGTGGTGGCGGTATTTTTCCTCGCCGCCTACCGCCTCTTCAAGGGCGGGGCCGACCTCATGGCCGAGGAGTATATCAAGAAGACCTCCGAAGGGGCCGACGAAGCCGAGATAGAGGCCAAGAAACGGCAGGTGGCGCGCATAAAGCGGCAGGTGAGCGAGGTGGCGGGTATGGTCATCATCCTCCTCGCCCTCCTTACCACACTCTCCAACCTCGGCGTAGACCTCAAGGCTATATGGGCTTCGCTGGGGATAGGCGGCATAGCCCTCGCCCTCGCCGTGAAGGACCCGCTGGCCAACATGGTTGGGCGCATGTATATATATTCAACCGGCATCTTCGACGAGGGACAGGCGATTGAATTCGACGGCTGGAACGGAACCGTGACAAAGATAGGGGTCT
This sequence comes from bacterium, assembly GCA_009724975.1. Taxonomy (GTDB): domain Bacteria; phylum Desulfobacterota; class Deferrisomatia; order Deferrisomatales; family BM512; genus SCTA01. The sequence continues at coordinate 4,127 of SRXB01000055.1, forward strand.
TCCGCACCTCGCTTGAGCTTGCAGGCGACCTCTCCACTGTCACCATCCCCAACGCCGACTTCATAACCAAAGCAGTAAAAAACAACTTCGGCCGAAACCGCTTCGTCTACAAGTGGGATCTCGACCTTCCCTACGAGATTGGGCCTGACAAAATTGAAGAGCTGGTGGAGCGGCTTAAGGCCCATATCCTGGCCAAGCCGGAAGTCCTGGCCGACAAGACCTTCATTTACCTTGACAGGCTGGACAGGCACTCTAAGGTGGTTCGCGTCTGGTTCCAGGTCAAACTGCCCGACTGGCCAGCCTCCGCCGAATACGGCAGCCGCACCCTCGGCGAGATACAGCGGATCTTCGACGAAATGCGGCTCGATTTCGCCTACCCGACCTACACCGTCAAGCTGGATGGCCAAAAAGAGGTTAAAACTGGCCAGCCGCGCCCCGAATAACCGCCGCTAATGGCACGCGAGTAAAAAAAGGGCCGCTTCGGTGTGGAAGCGGCCCTTTTCTTCTGGCTTTAAAAGGTTTTTCAGCCTTTTTTGGCCTTCCTCTCTTCTTCGAGTTTGCGAAGCTCGACCCTGCGCACCTTGCCTGAGATGGTTTTGGGAAGTTCGGTCACGAATTCCACCTCTCTTGGGTACTTGTAGGGGGCGGTCTCGCGCTTTACGTGGTTCTGAATATCCTTCGCCAGCTCTTCGGTAGCCTCCACGCCGGGCTTTAGGACTATGAAGGCCTTGACGATGGTGCCGCGAAGCTCGTCCGGCGAGCCCACGACGGCGCTCTCGGCCACGGCTTTGTGGGTGAGGATGGCGCTTTCCACCTCGAAGGGGCCGATGCGGTAGCCGGAGGCCTTTATGACGTCGTCGGCCCTGCCCACGAACCAGAAATACCCCTCCTCGTCCATGTAGGCCTTGTCGCCGGTGTAGTAATAATCGCCCCTGAAGGCCTCCTCGTTGGCCTCGTCGTCCATCTCGTAGCCCCTAAAGAGGCCAACGGGGTAGTCGGGCTTTATCTTCACCGCTATGTGGCCCTCATCGCCAACGGGCGCGTCCCTCCCCTCGTCGTCCACCACACGGACGTCAAAGCCGGGGACCGGCTTTCCCATGGAGCCGAATTTTACCGGCATGCAGGGGAAATTGGCGATGAGGTTTACCGTTTCGGTCTGGCCAAAGCCGTCGTAGATGGTTGTGCCGGTGTGCTCTTTCCAGACCCGTATAACCTCGGGGTTGAGGGGCTCGCCCGCCGCGCAGGAGTGGCGTATGGAGGAGAGGTCGAATTTGGAGAGGTCTTCGAGGATTAGCATGCGGTAGGCGGTGGGGGGGGCGCAAAAGGTAGTCACGCCGCACTTTTCGATGAGGTCCAGGTGGGTCTTGGCGTTGAACTTGCCCGCCGCGTCGTGGACCATCACCGCCGCCCCTACCTGCCACTGGCCAAAGAGCTTGCCCCACGCGGCCTTGGCCCAGCCGGTGTCGGAGAGGGTCCAGTGGAGGTCGGTTGGCTTCAGGTCCTGCCAGAATTTTGCGGTGAGGATGTGGCCTATCCCGTAGGAGGCCTGGGTGTGCGGCACCATCTTGGGGAATTTGGTGGTTCCCGAGGTGAAGTAGATGAGCATGGTGTCGTCGGCGCGGGTCGGCTCCACCGAGGCGCGGTCGAGCTTGGGCGAGGAATCCCTCATCAGCGCCTCGAAGTCGCCCCACCCCTGCACACTACCGCCGACGCAGAGGTAATCCTTCATGCAGGGGCATTTTTCCCTCAAAACGTCGAACTTGCCCACCTGCTCGCGCCACACCACCGCCATTACCGCCCTGGCGTGGTTTATGCGGTATTCGAGGTCGTGCGGTACGAGGATGTTGGGCGCGGGCATCGGCACTACGCCTAGCTTGAAGCACCCCAGCATCACCGCGTACCACTCCACCAGCCTCGGCACCATAACGATTATCCGGTCGCCCTTCTTCACCCCCTTTGCGAGGAGGAGGTTGGCGAAGCGGTTGGACATGGTCTTTAGGTCGTAAAAGGAATACTTGCGTATGTCCTCGCCGGTGGAGTCGGCCCAGACCATCGCTATTTTGGTGCGGTCTAAAGCCCACTTGTCTACGACGTCGAAGCCGAAGTTGAAAAATTCCGGCACGAAAAAACGAAAATCGCGGTAGGTCGAGGCGTAGTCGGCCATGTTGGGGCCGATGGGGTTTACGGGTGAATTGTCAAAGACGTTGTTCATTTCGCCACTCTTTTCAATATCTGGATTTAAGCCGTCTTTGCCTCTTTGAGGCCGAGCTCTTCGCTCATCTGCTCCCTCAAGACGAACTTTTGTATCTTTCCGGTCACCGTCATTGGGAAGGAATCGACGAATTTAACGTAGCGCGGGATTTTGTAGTGCGCTATCTGCCCCTTGCAAAATTCCCGCACCTCTTCGGCGGTGGCGGTTTCGCCCTCGCGAAGCTTGATGAGGGCGCAAAGCTCCTCGCCGTATTTGTGGTCGGGGACCCCTACCACCTGCACGTCGGATACCTTCGGGTTGCGGTAGAGGAATTCTTCTATCTCGCGCGGGTAGATGTTCTCGCCACCCCTTATCACCATGTCCTTTATGCGACCCACGATGTTGCAGTAGCCATCCTCGTCGATGGTGGCGAGGTCGCCGGTGTGCATCCACCTTCCGGCGTCGATAGCCTCGGCGGTTCGCTCGGGGTCGTCCCAGTAGCCCTGCATCACGCTGTAGCCGCGGGTTAAAAGCTCCCCCGGGGTTCCGGCGGGGACGATGCGGCCTTCCATGTCGACGATTTTGACCTCAAGGTAGGGCTGTATGCGCCCAACCGAGGTGACGCGGCGCTCAATCGGGTCGTCAAAGGAGCTTTGGAAGCTCACGGGGCTGGTTTCGGTCATTCCGTAGGCTATCGTGACCTCGCTCATGTTCATCTCGCTTATCACGCGGCGCATGAACTCTATCGGGCAGGGCGCGCCGGCCATTATTCCAGTGCGCAGAGTGGAGAGGTCGTACTTTTTAAAATCTGGGTGGTCGAGCTCGGCTATGAACATCGTCGGCACGCCGTGAAGGGCGGTGCAGCGCTCGGCCTCCACAGTCTCCAGCACCTTTTGGGGGTCGAAGAACTCGTCGGGGTAGACCATCGTGGAGCCGTGGGTCAGGCAAGCAAGGTTTCCCAGGACCATGCCGAAGCAGTGGTAGAGGGGAACGGGTATGCAGAGGCGGTCCTGCTCGGTGAGGCGCATCGCCTCGCCAATGAAAAAGCCGTTGTTGAGTATGCCGTGGTGGGTGAGAGTCGCCCCCTTTGGGAAGCCCGTGGTGCCGCTGGTGAACTGGATGTTGATGGGGTCGTCGAACTGGAGGTCGGCGGCGAGGTCGGCAAGGGCCTTCTTGTCGGCCTCCGAGGCCAGCCCGCAAATCTCTCCAAAGCCGTAGGAGCCCGAAATCTTCTCGCCTATCACTATTACCGTCTTCAAGTGCGGAAGGCTGGCGGCGCAAAGTTTGCCGGGCTCGCTCTGGGCAAGCTCCGGCGCCAGGGTCTTCACCATGCCGGTGTAGTCGGAAGTCTTGAAGCGGTCGAGGGTTATTAGGGCCTTTATGCCAGCCTTGTTGAGGGCGTATTCCACCTCGGCGAGGCGGTAGGCGGGGTTTATGTTTACCAGAATCAGTCCGGCCTTGGCGGTTGCGAACTGGGTCACCACCCACTCGGCGTTGTTGGTGGACCATATTCCAACGCGGTCGCCTTTTTTAAGCCCCAGGGAGATGAGTCCGGCGGCGAAGGAATCGACCTGGCTTTTAAGCTCGGCCCAGCTCCACTTTATATTCTGGTGGCGCACCACCAGAGCGTCGCGCCCGGGCCAGCGGGCCGCCACCGAGTCGAAATAATCGCCAATAGTCTCGCCGATGAGGGGCTTGTCGCTCCTGCCAATTACGTAGCTCTTTTTAAAAACGGACATCGCAAAACCTCGCAAATCGATTAACTCAAAAAAATGGGAGTCGGGGAAAAGTCCCCCGGCCCCTGAAAAAAACGGCGCGGACGGCAAAAACCACCAGCGAATCGGGAAAGCATTGCTGCATGCGGAAAGCAAAGCGGGGACCCCCCCAACGGCGGGGGAGTCTAAACAAAAAAGGTGCGCTTGTGAATCTTTTTGTTTATCGCGGGGGGAAACGCTCGGGGTATCTTTTTCCCCATAAAACCGGCCCTCGGCGGAAAAAGTCTTTGCCGCCGTCCGGAAGCTCCGTAAAAATCCTCTGCCAATTGACTACCCTGCCAAGTGCTTGGTATCTTGGTGGGATGCGTTTTGTTTTGAGAGATGAAAGGCCGTGACGCAATGCCGAAATTGACGATTTTAGAGGAAAGGTGCAAAAGCTGCGGCCTTTGCATCGAATTTTGTCCGAAGGGGTGCCTCGGATTCACCGATAAATTCAACGCGCAGGGCTACCGCCCCGTAGCGTGGGTGAAGGCCGAGGATTGCAACGGCTGCGCCATTTGCGCGCGGATGTGCCCCGACGTGGTCATCGAGGTCATGAAATGAAAAAGACTTTCGAGCGCGGAAACGTAGCCATAGCCAAGGCCGCCGTTGCGGCGGGGTGCCGCTATTACTTCGGCTACCCGATAACCCCCCAGTCCGACATCCCCGAATACCTTTCCGGCGTCCTGCCGGGCGTGGGCGGACAGTTCGTGCAGGCCGAGAGCGAAATAGCCTCCATCAACATGCTCCTAGGAGCCGGAGCGACCGGCAAGCGCGCCATGACAAGCTCCTCCTCTCCGGGAATAAGCCTGAAGCAGGAGGGGATAAGTTACATGGCCGGAAGCGAGATTCCGGGCGTGATAGTCAACATCCAGCGCTCGGGCCCGGGCCTTGGCGGCATATCCCCCAGCCAGGGCGACTACTTCCAGGCCACCCGCGGCGGCGGCCACGGCGACTACCGCACCCTCGTATTCGCCCCCGCCACGGTGCAGGAGATGTACGACCTCACCATCCTCGCCTTCGACCTCTCTGACAAATACCGCATACCGGCTATGATTCTCGCCGACGCCATGCTCGGCATGATGAAGGAGCCGCTGGACGAGTGGAAGCCCTCCATAGAGGACTACGGCAAGGAAGAATGGGTGGTGACCGGCGCCAAGGGGCGCGAGCGAAGGCGCATAAAGTCGCTATACCTCGGCGACGGCGAGCTTGCCGCCCACAACTGGCGCCTCCACGAGAAACACGAAAAAATCGCCAAGGCGGAAACCCGCGTCCACGTCGAGATACCCCACGATTGCGAGATGGCGGTGGTCGCCTTCGGCAGCGCGGCCCGCATAGCCAAAACCGCCGTAGACCGCGCCAACGCCGAGGGCCGCAAAATCGGGATAATTCGCCCCATAACCGTCTGGCCCTTCCCCTATGACGCCATAAGGGCAATAGCGGAAAAAGGCATAAAGCTCCTCACCGTAGAGCTGAACATCGGGCAGATGGTGGAGGATGTGAAAATAGCCGCCAACGGCAAGAGCGACGTCGCCTTCCTCGGCTACCCGCCGGGATACCTCCCCTCCCCCGACGAGATTTACGAGAGGATAATGTTCGAAGCGGGCGCAAAGGAGCTTAAACTATGAAAACGGTATTCACGCGGCCCCAGTCGCTCGTTGACAGGCCCTTCCACTTTTGCCCGGGATGCCACCACGGCCTCGTGCACCGCCTCGTCGCCGAGGCGATAGACAAATTCGGGGTTCGGGAAGACACCATAGGAGCCGCCTCGGTGGGCTGCTCGGTCTTCATGTACGATTATTTCGACATCGA
>SRXB01000338.1 GCA_009724975.1 bacterium
AAAACCCTTCGCCCCTCTATTTTCAGCCGCCCCTCGGCAAGGTACTGGAGCGCCTGGGGGTAGATGCGGTGCTCCTCCCTCAAAATCCTCGCGCCAAGGGTCTTTTCGTCGTCGTCGTCCCTTATCGGGACTACCGCCTGAATGATTATGGGCCCCGTATCCATCCCCTCATCCACGAAATGAACGGTGCAGCCCGAGAATTTGGCCCCGTGGTCTATGGCGGCTTTTTGCACGTGAAGGCCGGGGAAGGAGGGTAGGAGGGCGGGGTGAATGTTTATGACGCGACGGGGGAAAGCCTTTAAAAGTTCGCCCGTGACGATAAGCATGTAGCCCGCAAGGGCCACGGTATCCACACCGTGTTCCCTGAGCGCCGCCACAACCTTGGCGTCGTGCTCCTCGCGGGGGCGGGATTTGTCGTACTCTATGACGAGAGCCGCCGCCCCGTGCTTTTTCGCCCGCTCAAGGGCGAACGCCTTCGGATTGTCGGAGATTACCACCTTTACCTTCGCGTCCAGAGTGTTGGCATCGCAGGCGTCGAGTATCGACTGAAGATTCGACCCTCCGCCTGAAGCCAGGACGCCAAGGCAAAGGGCCATCAGTCGATTACCTCCACTGCGGGCGCGCCCTTTTTGCGCTCGACGATGGTTCCGATCTCCCAGGCCGTCTCGCCAAGGGCCGAAAGGCGCTCAAGCACGTCGGCCTTCTCCTTTTCGGGAACCACTATCACCATGCCCACTCCGCAGTTGAAGGTGCGGAGCATATCGTCGCGGGGGACTCCGCCCAGCTTCGCCATCAGGCCAAAGATCGCGGGCTCCTCCCATTTTCTGCTCTCTATTCGCGCCGCGCAGCCGTTCGGCAAAACTCGGGGGACGTTTTCGGGGAGGCCCCCGCCGGTTATGTGGGCGACGCCCTTTATGGTGAACTCCTTCTTGAGGTGCAAAATCGTCTTCACGTAGATGCGGGTGGGCTTTAAAAGCTCGTCGCAAAGTGGGACGCCAAGCTCGGGGAAGACGTGGTCGATGGCGTAGTTGCCGTCGGTGAAGAAAATCTTGCGCACCAGCGAGTAGCCGTTGGAGTGGACGCCGGAGGAGGCAAGCCCTATGACGCGGTCGCCGAAATTAATCGAGGAGCCGTCGATGAGGTTGTCGCGGTCGGCTATGCCCACCGAAAAACCGGCGAGGTCGTATTCCCCCTCCTCGTACATGCCGGGCATCTCGGCGGTTTCGCCCCCGACGAGCGAGCAGTTGGCCTGCACGCAACCCTTGGCTATGCCGCGAATAACATCCTCGGCCACCCCCACCTTGAGTTTGCCGGTGGCGAAATAATCGAGGAAGAAAAGGGGCTCGGCCCCCTGCACTATCACGTCGTTGACGCACATGGCAACGAGGTCTATGCCGACCGTGTCGTGCTTGCCTGCCATGAAGGCGACCTTGAGCTTGGTCCCCACGCCGTCGGTGGAGGAAACCAGCACCGGGCTTTTGTAATCCATCTTGGCGAGGGAAAAGAGCGAGCCAAAACCGCCGATGGAGCCTATTACCTCGGGGCGGATCGTCGGCTTGACTATATCGCCGATTTTCGAGACAAGGCTGTTCCCCGCGTCGATATCTACGCCCGCGTCCTTGTAAGTGGTGACCTTGGACATGAAATCCTCCAGTGAGAGAGCTAGGCCCTAAGCGTATATAAAGCGCCTCCGCCGGTCAACTCAAAGCCTCGGAGGGAGGCGAAAAATATCACGGCGGCGCGGCGCGGGCAAGGCTCAGGAGATTTTTTTGAGCTGTGCCTTGAGATCGGCGAGTTTTTCCTCAAGCTCCTCGATGGCTATAATCTGGTGAGGCCTTATGGAGTGGGCCGGGAGGCTCTTTTTGCGCTCCGAAAGGAGAGAGGAAAGGCTCTCTATCTCTTCTTTGATTTTTTGCTCGTCCATATTCCCGCGCTGGCTGAAAATTGTTTAAAACGCTTTGGCCGCAACCTTTTATGGAATATATCACGAAAAAGAAGTAGTGTTTTTCCTTTAAAAGGAGATTTTCTTGCCGCTTTCCTCACCAAAGCCAGTTCTGGGCGACCTTGATATGAGAATGTTCGCCTGCGTGGCCCTCGGCGTCTTCATGGCCACCCTCGACGGCATGATAGTGGCGGTGGCGATGCCCGCCATGCGCGAGGAGTTCGGCTGCGGCCTCGAAACGCTCCAGTGGGTCCTTTCGATATACATGCTGGTCATCACCGGCCTTCTACTAGCCGCGGGGAGACTTGCGGACATCGTCGGGCAGAAGACCGTCTACCTTTG
>SRXB01000339.1 GCA_009724975.1 bacterium
CGCCGGTGCCGCCCGCCAAGACCCTTGAGATAATCCAGGATGTGGCCGGAAGCGTCACGATAGACGCGGGCGACCCCGACGCGGGCGAAACCTTCACCTACGCGCTTGCAACGCCGCCGACCCACGGCACGGTCTCCCTTAGCGGCGGCGTGGTGACCTACGTGCCGATGGTGGGAAGCAGAGACCCCGACCAGTTCACAGTCACCGTCACCGATTCCGGCGGACTTTCCGGCAACGCGGTAGTTAGCGTGACGATAAAACCCGTAACCGTGGTCACCGAGGAGCCTAACCTCGTCGAGCAGCCCTCTATAGTCCCCGGCGTCGGCACCTTCACCAACGCCCGCGTGGCCCTCATCGTCAACCTAAATGACGACAACGCCGACGGCAAGATCGACGATCTGGACTATCCCGACCTCGTGGTCGGCGACGGCGCCAGCTCAAAGATATTCGTCTATTACGGCAAGTCCGGCGGCGGCTTTCTGGCGACCCCGCAACAGTACGACGCCGGCGGCATAGTCGTGGCGCTGGCAAAGGGCGATTTCAATAAGGACGGACGCATCGACATACTTGCCATAATCCAGCAGGTGCTCGGAGGGCGCAAAGGTTTCGCAGGTCCCTCCGGCTCCTTCCAGATATCCGCGCTCCTTGGCTCTTCCGGCGGGGGATATGAGGCTCCGGTGGTGGAATCCGCAAGCTCGGTCGCCCCGATGACGCCGGCGGTGGGAGATTTCGACGGCGACGGCGACGACGACGTGGCCGCCACCGGCGCAGGCCCGCAGGACGTAAAGGTATACGAGAGCGACGAACCCGCCGCGGGCTCCTTCAACCTCTCCAACCTCCTCGCCACCATACCCGCCGACAGCCCCGGCCCGCCCGTGGCGGCGGACCTCGACGGCGACGGCGACGCCGACATAGCGGTGGCCAACACCACCGCCAGCAGCGTAACCGTAAATCTCAACGACGGCAGCGGCGCGTCCTTCCCCGAAACGGTGGTAGTGGCCGCGGCCACCGGCGACGGCGGCTATCTGGCCACCGGAGACTTCAACGGCGACGGCAAAACCGATGTCGCCACCACCGGCGGCTCCACCGGCGAGATAGACATCCTCCTCTGGCAGGCCTCTTCCTCTACCCTTGAAAAAGAGGCCAGCTACGTCTCCGACCAGAGCCCGAGCGAGGTCATAGCCGAGGATTTCGACGGCGACGGCAACCTAGACATAGCGGTGCTTGAGACCAGCGGGGCCACCGTCCGCGTCCTCATGGGCAACGGTACGGGCTCCTTTGACGCGGTAATGGTAAAAGATGTGGGCGGAACCCCCTCATCGCTCTCCGCGGGTTACCTCGATGCCGATTCCTACCTCGACATCGCCGTTGTGGACACCCAAACCGGCGAGGTAAAGCTTTTCAAAACCACAGTGCAGAAAGTCAGCCCGCCCAAATCCGGCGGTGGCGGTGGAGGGGGCGGGTGCTTCCTCAAGGCCGCCGGTTTTTAGTCGGCGACTCAAATCACCCTTAAAAAAAAGGGGTCGGCCTAAAAAACCGGCCCCTTTTTTCGCGCAAAAGCATCTAAAAACGGCGAGTAGGCCATAGGGGACACTAATGGCTTTTGCACTTAACCGCAGGGCAATCTATTGGCTCTCAATCCGGCTTTATGTTAAAAACTGCCGAATGTCGGCAAAGGAAAAAAAAGGGTGGTCAGCAAAGAGGTTGGCGTAGAAAAACTAGCCGCGTTGCGGGCGGGCGTGGTGGAAAAGTGCGCGGATTGCGGCCTGTGCGTACAGGAGTGCGCCTTCCTCGCCACAGAGGGGTCTCCCAAAAAAATCGCCGAGAGCCTCGACTCCGGCGGCTCTAAAAAGCTTTTGGCGGCCTTTGGATGCAGCCTTTGCGGCCTTTGCGGCGCGGTTTGCCCCTTCGGCGCAGAGCCCGCCTCTCTCTTTTTGGAAATGCGCAGGGAGGCCGTAAGGCAAAAGCTCGTTCCCGGCAAACTTCTAAGCCGTCTCACCGCCTTTGAGCGCCTCGGCGCGTCTCGCGCCTTCTCCCTTTACCGCCTGCCCGATGGTTGCGACACCGTATTCTTCCCCGGCTGCTCCCTACCTGGTTCCCGTCCCGAACCCTTCAAGTGGGCGCTTGAAAGGCTGGCCGAAAAAATACCGAATCTCGGAGTAGTGCTGGACTGCTGTTCAAAACCCTCCCACGACCTCGGAATGGAGGAGAGTTTTTCGGCCTCTTTCGGCGAACTCAAGGGCTTTTTGCTCGAAAACGGCATAAAGAGGGTCCTTGTCGCC
>SRXB01000340.1 GCA_009724975.1 bacterium
GAACCTCTTGAGCCCGGCAGGGTGGCCGACCCGGGGGCGGGCGAATACGTTCGCCTCGGCGACATGCTTCGGGCGCGCGGCAGGAACGCGGCGGCCGGAGTGGAGTACGATAAGGCCTTCGCCATAAATCCCAAAAATCCTTCCGTCGCCTCCCGCCAGGCCCTTGGAATGCTCTGGCGCAAGGATTACGAAAAGGCTCTGGAGGCGGTTTCGGGTGTGATTGACATCTATGAGGACCGGACGGTTCTTTGGATGAGGAAGGGGGAGGCGCTGATGGGCCTTGGGCGCTTTGGCGAGGCTTCGGCGGCCTTCGGCGAGATAATGGAGATAAACCCCTTTGACGAGCCAGCCAGAATGGCCCTTTACGAAGCCTATAAAAAAGCGGGAAACTCGCAGAGGGCCGAGGAAGAGCTTAAAAACCTGAAAATAATCTCCGGCGCGGGCGGCAAAAACCCCCACGACGGCCATTGATAACGAGGAACGCGTGATGAGCGATATTTTTACTGGCGCGGGCGACCGCGAGATTGTCGCAGAGGCCAAAAAGGCCGGAGAACGGGTCACCGCCGAGATAGGCAAGGTGATAGTCGGCCAAAAGGGTGTGGTTGAGCTTTTGCTCATCTCCCTTTTCTCCCGCGGCCACGGCCTCTTCATCGGGGTGCCGGGGCTGGCCAAGACCCTTTTGATACACACCCTCGCCGATGCCCTCGACCTTGGCTTCGGGCGAATACAGTTCACCCCCGACCTCATGCCCTCGGACATAACCGGCACCGAGATTCTGGAGGAGGACCACGCCACCGGCAGGCGGGCCTTCAAATTCGTGCGCGGCCCTATTTTCACCAACATCCTCCTAGCCGACGAGATAAACCGCACCTCCCCCAAGACCCAGGCGGCCCTTTTGCAGGCTATGCAGGAGTACAAGGTGAGCGCGGGCGGGGCCGACCACCCGCTTTCCCGCCCCTTTTTGGTTTACGCCACCCAAAACCCCATCGAGCAGGAGGGAACCTACCCCCTTCCCGAGGCGCAGCTGGACCGCTTCATGTTTTCAATAGCGGTCGGTTACCCGGACGAGGCCGAGGAGCTTGAAATTGTGAGGAAGACAACCTCCGGCGCGCAGGCGAGGGTGGAAAAGGTTTTGGGGCCGAGGGAGATAGAGGTTTTCCAGGAGGCGGTGCTGAAGATGCCCGTCGCCGATTCGGCCTTGAGGTATGCGGTGGAGGTGGTGCGAGCCACCCGTCCGGGCGAGGGAGCTCCGGCCGAGGTGAACGAGTGGATTCAGTGGGGAGCCGGTCCCAGGGCGGCGCAACACCTTGTTCTCGGCGCAAAGGCCCGCGCGCTCCTTGCGGGCCGCTACGCCGCTGGGCCGGAGGATGTGCGGGCGCTTGTGGCGCCGGTGCTGGGACACAGGATAGTGATGAACTTCAAGGCCGAGGCCAAGGGAGTGCTGGCCGGGGAAATTCTGGCCCTGCTTGCGCAAAAGGTTCCAGTTGTCTGAGTTTTTAACCCGCGAAGAGGTGTGCGACCCCGAGCTTGCCGCCGCCGCGGCTCGTTCACTGGGTCCCTTGCCGCCCGCGCCCTTTCCGGTGCGCGGGATACACGCGAGCAAGGAGCGCGGCTCAAGCCTTGAGTTTTCCGAGCACACGAAATACGTGGCCGGCGACGACCTCAGGAGCCTTGACTGGAAGGTCTACGCCAAGAGCGACCGCTATTTCGTCAAGCGTTTCGAGGACGAGCGCCTCTCCCGCGTTGTCCTCATGGTAGACGCGAGCGGCTCCATGGCTTACGGCGGCAGGGAAGGCCCTTGCGGCTCCAAATACCACCTCGCGGCGCGCGTTGCGGCGGCGCTGGCCTCGGCGCTGATCCGCCAGGGAGACGCCGTCGGCATATATCTGGCGGGCGATTCACCCTTCTTCCTCTCGCCGAGAGGCGGCAAGGCCCAGCTCGATTCCGTGATATCGCTCCTTATGATGCGAGCCCCCTCTGGAGAGGCGTTTATAGGGAAGGCCCTCGACGAGCTGGCGGAGCGGCTGAAAAAACCCTCGACGCTCATTCTGATAAGCGATTTGCTGGATGACGAGGGCGGGATTTTCAGGGGGCTTTCCTCGCTGAAATCAAGGGGGGTGGAGCCAAGCGTAATCCAGATTGTCCACCCCGACGAAATCTCGCTTCCCTTTGAAAGCTCCACGCGCTTTGTCGACCTTGAGGGGCCCGGTTTTCTCGTGGCCGACCCCGAGGCGCTGAGGCGCGCCTATTTCGAGGAGATGAAAGCTTTCATCT
>SRXB01000056.1 GCA_009724975.1 bacterium
GGCCCCGCGCTGGCGGGGTCGCTCAAGGTGGGCGAGGCCGACAGGCAGTCGCTCTCGCTCGTCATCTACCAGTCCAATTTCGCCGTGGTGAAAGAGAGCCGCTTGGCCGCGCTGGCCAAGGGGCGAAATCTTCTTGAGATAGAGGGGGTGGCGCAAACTCTCAGGCCAGATTCGGTGATCGTCGAAGGCAAGGGGATAGACGCCTCCTCCGTCTCCTTCAACGGCGAGAGCCTCTCCCTTCGCCAGCTTCTCACTCGAAACGTCGGGCGCGAGGCGACCGTGGCCTTCTCCGAGCCCGGGGGAATCAGGCGCGAGCGCGGGCTCTTGCTCTCGGTCGGCGAGGACACCGTGTGGAATATCGCGGGCCGCGTTATAGCCCTGCCTTTCATGGGCTACGTGGGGTCGCCGGTGGCCTACTACGAATTCGACTCCGCGCCCGAAGGGGTGGGGGGAAAGCCGATTCTGAGAATAGGGGCGGAGTGCGCGGGCGATTGCGGGCCTGTTGGGATAAGCTACCAGGCCGACAACCTTGGCTGGGATGCGCGCTACACCTACCTCCTCGACGAAAAAGCCCTTTTTGGCCCTCTTTCTGGGTGGGCGGTGATGAGAAACGGCGGGGGAATCGCCTTTCCCGAAGCCAAAGTCACCCTCATGGCGGGCGATGTCGCTCGCGAGCGGGCCCCGATGCAGGCCGATTACGCCTACGGGCGCGGCAAGATGCTGGCAATGGAGGCTCCAGCTCCGGCCAAGGCGGAAATGGTCAAAAAGCTCGAATACCACGCCATCGAAATGCCCGGGCCGATAACTCTCGCAAGCGGCGAGACACGCCAGGAACGCTTTGCCCACTCTCCGAAGGCCACCGCCAAAAAAATACTGAAAATTGAGAGGATGAACTACTACCTGGACCGCCCGATGCCGGAAGAAAAGGAAATCCACCCCGATATAACCCTCAAGATCGAAAACACCCAGGCCAACGGGCTCGGTTCCCCCCTTCCCGAGGGAATCTTCAGGGTCTATTCAGCGAAAGAGGGTTTGGCCGAGGTCTTTTTGGGCGAGGACCGGATAGAGGGAGTGCAGAAAAACGGCTCCGTCGAGCTTCGCCTGGGCCAGGCTTTCGACATCAGCGCCTCGCGCCGCACCATATCAAGCAAGCGCATAGACCAGTGGACGAGCGACGGCGAATTCGAGATAGCCCTGGAAAACGGCGGGGAGGCGGCGACGGTTGAAATAGCGGAATCCTTCGGCGGGCGCTTCAAGATAATAGAATCAACCCACCCCTTCGAAAGCCGCGACGCAGACACCGTGGTCTTTCGCGTGGAGGTCCCGAAAGAGGGGAAGGCCGCCTTGAGGGTGCGCGCGCGGCTGGAGCTATACCACTAAGGCTTGGGTTGTTCCTGGCCCTCGGGGGCGTTCTGGATTTTCGGGGTGGCCCCCTTGGGAAGCCTTACAATGTCGGCGCAAAAGGACTGGGTCTTGGCCGACTCGACGATTTTCGCCATTATGTCGGGCTCGATGCGGCCAAGCTGCATGAACCTTATGCGGTTTTGCAGGTCGATGACGAAAAAGGTGGGAGTGCCGACCACGCCGTACTTCTCCGCTACCTCGAAAAAATCCACGGTGGAGCGGTCGTAGGTCAGCGGCAGGGTCAGCTTGTGTTTTTTGATGAAAGGCATGACGAAATTATCGTATTCGTGGCCGTCAAGGCCGATGCCTATAACATCGACGGTATCTTTGTTCTCCTCGTAGAATTTCTGGAGGCTCGGCATCTCATCCTGGCACGGGAAGCAAAAAAAGCTCCAGAAAACGAGGATTTTTATCTTGTCATTGCACCCCTTGGTCTCGCCGACGCAGATTTCGCCATCGCCGTTTATGAGCTCAAGGCTGAAGGCGGGGGCCTGATCTCCGACGCGCACGCGGCTTGAGGTTGGGGGAATGTCGGAGGCGAAGGCGGCGGTTGCCAAAAGGGCGAGGGCGGCTGCAAGGGGGGCGATGAATCTCATGATCAAAAAAGCGGCTCCGCTAATACATAATATCAAGGGAAAGAGATGGTGATTCTTATTCACGGCCTCGGGGTGGACCACCGCATGTGGTTTTTCCAGCAAAGGAGGCTAGGGGCGAAATTTCAAATCACCGCTCCCGATTTACCAGCTTTCGGGGGGAGCGCGCCACTAAAAAACGACCGGCAGGATTATCTTGTCGCCCTCGCCGACTGGCTTGCCGGTGAAATTGAGAGAAACGGCGGCGGCAAGGCCGATCTGGCTGGCTATTCCATGGGCGGCACCATTGCGCTTTTGGTTGCCCTTCGCCGCCCGGACCTCGTAAACTCCCTCACCCTGGCTTGCACCTCGGCGAAATGGTCCAGGGGGCGAGGATGGATGGGCTTTCTCACCCGCTGGCCCTTTGGCGGAATAGGCGCTTATTTCGTCGGGCTCGGCATGCGGATAAATATCCGCCTCCTCGTCAAGTCAAGGGCCGACAGGGAGCTTCTGGACTCGATGATGGAGCTGGCCGACAAAAAAACTGTGAAAAAGCTCATGAAGGAGCTTTGGGAGGCGGACCTTACCGGCAGGCTCGGGGAAATCGACGCGCCAACCCTGATAATTGGCGGCGAAAGCGATTTTTTGGCTCCCGTGGCGCACCTAAGGGAACTGGCCGCCGGTATTAAAGGGTCTAAACTTGAAACAATAAAAGGAGCTGGCCACTACCTCTGCGTCCAGAAAGCACGCGAGCTGGCCGAGGCGATGGAAAGATTTTTGGAGGCTGCGAAAAGAGCTGATGCTTGATAAAGAAATAATCGACTACTTCAGAGAGAGCGGCTTTGCCGTAATTATCGCCAAACTTGACCTGGGCGAGGGGACCGAGGCGATAGTGCTCGTAAAATCGACAAAAGAGCTGCTGGACGGGCTGAAAAGCTCAAAGGCGGTTCCGGCGGTGGGTTTCATCACCGAAAAAACCGAAGCCGGACCCGTGGTCTGCCTGGCTCTGGCCTGCGAGGCCCCCTCTGTGGGCGAACTTCTTGGGGAGGCCTATCTGGACATTTTCGAGGAGGGCGACGAGGAGCTTTTGAAGATGATGGCGGCCCAGCCGCGCCTTCGCGTCGCCATGTACGACGAGGAGCTGTCGCTGGCTTACCTTACGCAGACCCCCTGGGGCGAAATCAGCCGCCTTTCGGCGGAGCAGGCGCTGGACAGGGCCTCCGAACTTGCCGAGAAGACCAAAAACCCAGATTTCGATCGCGCCCTCGATCTCTTTCAGTCAAAAGTGCCGGTCGAGGCGATAGCGGCGGCCGCCAGGGGCGGCCTCTATGCCGACTGACGCGCTTGAAGTGAAACTTGCGCGGCTGGATGGGCTTTTAAAAGCCAGCGAGGGGCCTCTTGTAGCCTTTTCCGGCGGCTGCGACTCGGCCTTTTTGCTTGCGAGGGCCAAATCGCTGGGCCTTGGGGTCGGCGCGGCCACGGTTTTCGCGGAAATCCATCCTCCTCATGAAATTGAAAACGCCCGCCAGTTCGCAACGGCGCTGGGAGTGGCGCACTTCGTAATCGAAACCACCCTTTTGGGGGACGAGAATATTGCCCAAAACCCGCCGGATCGCTGCTACCACTGCAAAAAGGCGGCCTTTTCAAAAATTTTGGAACTGGCGGCGCAAAAAGGCTACCGGACGGTGATGGACGGAACCAACGCAGACGACGCCAAAGAACACCGCCCGGGCAAAAAGGCCCTGGGCGAGCTTTCGGTCCTGAGCCCGCTGGCGCTGGTGGGGCTGACCAAGGCCGAGATACGGCTCGCCTCGCGCCGGATGGGCCTTTCCACCTGGGACCGTCAGGCGCAAACCTGCTTTGCCACGCGCTTTCCTTATGGTACAAATATGACGAAGGCCGAAATCTCACGGGTGGCCGCGGCGGAGGATGAAATCCGCCGCCTGGGCTTTTCAAACCTTCGGGTGCGGTGCCACGGGGATATTGCCCGCCTCGAACTGCCCGCAGTAGAGCTTTTGGCCGCGGTGGGGGAAAAAAGAGGGCTGATTTCGACTATTCTCAAGAGAAACGGTTTTAAATATTCCACCATCGACCTCGACGGCTACCGTTTCGGCTCGATGGACGAGTGAAAAAATGAAAAAGGAAGCGAAATTGACGCCTGAGTACCTCAAATCACTGCTGGACAAGTACAAACTGGGCGAGCTTGAGGCCGATTACGTCCTCGACGAGCTTTCAAAACTTCCCTACGAGGACCTTGGCTTCGCCAAGCTCGATCACCACCGCCGCGTGCGCACCGGCTACCCCGAAGTCATATTCGGAGAGGGGAAAAACCCTGGCGACGTAGCGGACATCTTCGGAAGGCTCGCCGAGCGCAACAGCATAGTTCTTTGCACCCGCGCCAACTACGAGATGTACCACGCCGTGAAGATGCTCACGCCGCTGGCCGAATACCACGAGGAATGCGGGATAATAGAGTATTGTTCCGATACCCTGCGCAAGGTCGGCTCGGTTGTGGTTATAAGCGCCGGAACCTCGGACCTTAGGGTTGCGGAAGAGGCGGCGGTGGTCTGCGAGCTTTTCGGAAGCCAGGTAACCCGCATCTTCGACGTGGGCGTGGCCGGAATACACAGGCTGCTCCGCCACGTAGGCTCATTTCACCGCGCCAACTGCATAATAGCCGTTGCGGGCATGGAGGGAGCCCTTCCCTCGGTGGTCGCGGGCCTCTCCGACGTGCCGGTAATCGCGGTCCCCACCTCTATAGGCTACGGAAGCTCCTTCGGCGGGCTGGCACCGTTGCTTACGATGCTCAACAGCTGCGCCACCGGCGTCAGCGTCGTCAACATCGACAACGGCTTCGGCGCGGCGGTGCAGGCCGACATGATAAACAAACTGGCCGTCGGCGGAAGGCAATCGCGCAAGAAATGAGGATTCTGTGCTTCGACGGCTTGTCCGGCGCAAGCGGGGACATGTTCGTCGGCGCGCTTTTGGGCGCTGGAGCCGATTTTCGTTTCGTGGAAAGTTCGGTTAACGCCCTTGGGGTGGAGGGGCTTTGCGTCTCATATGAAAAAGTCCTCAAAAACTCGCTTGAGGCCACTTCCTTTCGTGTGACGTTCAACTCCTCGGGCCTCTTGGCCGACGAAGACCCTGGTAGCCCCCATCCGCACAGGGGGCTTTCGGAAATACTTTCGATTCTCGGCGCGGCCAGCCTCGATGAAGAGGTTATAGTCCACGCCGAGGCCGTTTTTAGCATCCTGGCCGAGGCGGAGGGGGCCGTCCACGGCGTCTCTCCTGAAAAAATCCATTTCCACGAGGTCGGGGCGCTCGATTCCATAGCCGACGTCGTCGCGGCCTCGGCGGCCTTCGTCTCCATCGGCGCCAAAAAGGCTTTCACCGCTCCGCCTGTCCTTGGCAGCGGCCTTATACGGTGCGCACACGGCCTTTTGCCTGCGCCGGCACCGGCTGTGCTGGAAATTCTAAAAAACCGACCCGTAATAATTGACCCGCCGACCGCAAGGGGGGCCGGAGAGCTCACCACCCCGACCGGCGCGGCGCTTTTGCGCCATTTTTGCACCGAGTTTTCGCTTCCTTCTGGATTTTCGGTTGTCGGGGTCGGTTACGGGGCGGGGAAAAAGGATTTTGACTTCCCGAACGTTTTGCGCGCCGTCGTGGGAGAGTTGTGATGCGGCCCGCCAAAATGGTGGCGCTCGCCGCCGCTTCCTTTCTGGTTTTTCTCTCCGTTTCGGCTTTTGGAAAGGGAATCGCCCCAAATGTGGCGCGCGCGAGGCTAAACCTGGCTTGGGACAGCTACGAGCAGGGGCGCTACCGCGAGGCGCTCGATTACCTGCCCGCGACCTTGCCAAAAGGGGAGCTGGCTCGGGAAGGTTTCGAGCTGAAATACGATTCGATGCTGGCGCTTTTGGATTTCGAGAAGGCGCTGGTGCTTTTGGCTTCCGCTTCGGGAATCGAGAAGGATGAGAAGACCGCTTACGCGGAGGATCTGGCCCATCGCTGGATAGGCGAAGCCGTCTGGCGGGAGGATTACGCCGAGGCGCGGCGCGCGGCTGGACTTTTGGGGCGGCTCTTCACATCCAGCAATACACTCTCCATTTACGAGAAAAAAATCGCCTTCCGCTCGGCCCTTGTGGATTTCGTGCGTTCCGGCGGCAGGGAGGCTTCTTTCGATTCCGGCGAAAGGGCTTTTATCGGGCGCACCCCGCCTTCCGGCGAGGGATGGGTGAGGGTTTTTCCCGTCGAGAGAAAAAGCGCGCATCTGATAGGCGAATATCCCGAGGAGTGGATGCCCCTGGCCGCCAAGGCGCTCGGCGACGAGGGCCTTTCCTTGTACCTTAAGGCAGGCGAGGGGGTGGTCGAGCGGATTTTAGAGGTCTACACGAGGGACAACGGCACCGGCTACGACCCTTCCTCCTGTGAGTTCTTCATAAGGGACGCGCAGCTTGGGGCGCTGGGCAAGATAGCGGTGGATTCCGGCGAGCTTTCGAGAAGGGGGATGGCCGAGGGGGTGGGAACCCTTGGAATTGCCCTTGAGTATCTTGATTATGCCCAGCGCTCCTTTGACAGGCGAATAAAGCTGGTGAAGTGGCTGGATTCGGCCACGGACGGCCTCCGGTACTCCATCGAGGGGCCAAACCTCATCCTGGCGAGGCAAAATGGCCGCAGAAAGGCCGAGCTTGAGGTTCCGCTGGTGGATGCTCTCTTGGCCGAAGGTCTTGAGGTTTTCGGGGATATCTCCCGCGAGCTCTCCAGCGATCCGCTACCCTATGCCTGCTACTGCGGTCGCAATGTTTCGGTTCGGGAGGCGGTCGCGCCCGGGGGCGAGGGGAAGCCTTACTCGGTGGAATACATGGGGGTCTGCCAGAACCATTATTTTCGCATAACGCCGGAGGTTCGCAGGGCCTGGGGGGTTAGCGAGAAGAGTTTGGGGGAGGTCGCCAAGGCGCAGTCGGAATCCGACCCGCCGGAGCTTTATTTCAACCGCGCCTCCGGCGGCGATACCCTGTGTTTCGCGGGCTACGGCGCCAGCGCCATCGCCCTTGACCCGCCCCGCCTCTTAAAGCTCCTTGAATCGGTCGAGGGAATGGGATACAGGAACAGCGAGGTAAATGTGGGCGCGCCGACCCCCTTCACCCTCATGGTGAGGAGGGAAGCGGCGGGAAAGCCCTTCACCGGCGAGGACGAGCTTTGCGCGATGGAGCTTTCCAGAAGGTTTCCCGTCAGAGCGGGGCCGCTTGGTTATCTGTCGAGGGTGAGCCTTCCGGCGCGCGGAACGGGTTCTTTTAATCTGAAGGTTGCGAAGTGATTTATGGAAACGCTTAAAATCGGCGAAAAAACACTGCGCTACGACGCGGAGCGCACGCGGAGGGTCTATTCCCTCTCGCCAAGGGGCTCTTCGTGGGGCTGCCGCTGCGCGGGCTGCCGCAATTTCGAGGTTGCCGCCCCCGCCGGTTTTTCGCCGCAGTTCCGGTCGCTTTTGAGTTCGCTCGGAATCGACCCGCGCAAGGAGGCTTTTGTCCGCCACCTCGTGCCGGTCTCCCAAGGTTTCTCTCTTTATTCAGGCACTTATGTTTTTTGCGGGGAGATATCAGCCGCGCCGACCCCGCAAAAGACCCCCAGCGACATCTTCGAGCCTTGCGGCGAAAACGCCTGGGTGACGGCCCGCTCCTTCGACGACCCGCCCGTGGGCTGGCCCAATGGAGAATCGCTGCGGCTGGAATTTCTGGTTGTCTTGCCGTGGCTCGTGCCCGACCAGCAAAAACCGCTCATAGACCTGGGGTGCTCCCCTTGCTGAAAGACAAATCGCTCCTCATCCTCGACTGCGACGGCGTGCTCGTTCGTTCCGAAAAGGCGAACGTGGCCTACTACAACCACATCCTGCGCCATTTCGGCAAAGAGGAGGCGGGTGAGGGGGAGCGCGACAAGATACGGCTCTTCCACACCCTCTCGACCCCTCAGGTAATAGATGCTTTTTTCGAGGAAGACCTCAGGGCCAAGGCCCTTGAGTACTCGCAAAACCTCGATTACTTTCTCTTCGCGCCCCTCATAGAGCCGGAGCCAGGCTGGAAGGAGACCCTCTTCGCCCTTTCGGCCAAGATGAAAATCTGCGTCGCCACCAACCGCGGCCACAGCGCCAGGGCGGTTATAGAATCGGCGGGCCTTTCGCCTTTTGTCGAAAAAATCTTCACCATCCGCGACGTAAAGCGCCCAAAACCCGCGCCGGACCTCATCGAACTGGCCCTCGAATCCTTTTCCACCAAACCCGAAAACGCCCTTTACGTCGGCGATTCCGAGATAGACAGGAGCGCGGCGGCTGGCGCGCGGGTCGATTTTGTAGGCTTTAGGCTTGAGGCGCGTTTTTTTGCCAGCGAGCCCTCCGATATTGAGGTACTTTTAAAGTAACCTGCAAAACCTTTTCAATGGAGGAGAAGATGAGCCAGAAAGACATGTTCAAGGCCCCGGATTCCAGCACCCTCAAACGCGGTTGCCAGGCGTCCGACGCGACCACCGAGCTTTGTCCCTGCGGTTCGGGAAAGCCCTTCGCCGCCTGCCATGCCCTTCCCTGCGACTGCGGCTCCGGCAAGCCCAGCTACAAGTGCTGCAAGGCCGACGAAATCTGATTTCTTAAAGGCTCTGGCGGCCTTGACCCTTTGATTTGACACCTGCGGCGTCGCGGGAAGGGGTTCTAAATCCCCCTCCACGGCGCCGTTTGTTTTTTGGTTTCAGCATTTTGTTGATATTTTACTTGAGAGCCGTAAATTCGGGCCGATAATAATAGACATGCAATAACTGTTGCCTACCGCCGTTGATGAAACAGTTAAAGGGGCAGGGAAACCTCCTTGAATCGGCGTAGCTTCATTAATGCTTGCAAAACCGGCCTTTGTTAATGTAATAAATTAAAGGTAACGGTTTTGTCCGAGTAATAGCGGGGACTTATATTGAAGACACCGGCAACGGTAGAAAAAGCGAAGACAAATAGAAGGGCGCGCCTGGCCGGTATCGCCCTTATGGGCTTTACCTTGCCGCTTTTTTTGGCGGGAATCGCCAGCGCCGACATCTTCATGAAGAGGATGGAGGACGGCTCGGTGGTTTACACCGACGCCCCGTTGACCGACGACTATTCGATGATAATCCGCACCGATCCACTGCCCGAGAAAAAAGACCGCCTTCCCTCTTACAGCGGCTCCTGGCGCGAATGGGCCGACGCGGTGAGCGACGCCAAGGACGTCGACCGCGACCTTGTGCAGGCGGTTATAAGGGTGGAATCGGGCGGAAATCCCGAGGCGGTCTCGCCCAAGGGCGCGATGGGGCTAATGCAGCTCATGCCAGGCACCGCGCGCGACCTTGGTGTTGAAGACCCGCTGGAACCCTCCGAAAACATCCGTGGCGGCGTAACCTACCTCGCCGACATGCTCGATCGCTTCGACGGCAACCTCGAATACGCCCTGGCCGCCTACAACGCCGGTCCCGGCGCTGTGGAGCGGTTCGGCGGAATCCCCCCATACCAGGAGACGAGGCAGTACGTGAAAAAAGTGCTCTCGCTCTACCGGAATCCGCAAAAATAAAATTTCTTGAATTTGGCTCTTGACTTGGCCCCGTAGATTGGGCAAAATCCGCGTCACCTTTTCGGGCGGGAATAACTCAGTGGTAGAGTGCGACCTTGCCAAGGTCGAAGTCGCGGGTTCGAATCCCGTTTCCCGCTCCACCCGAAAATCAAGCGGCCTTCTGGCCGAAGAAATTAAAGCCGGTCAAGTCCGGCGCAATCAAATGGACGGCGATAGCCGTCCTTTTTTTGTTTAAACCCACGCCTCCGAACCTCCCCGCAAGCCGCAGGCAGGCTGGCCTCCCGCCGCCG
>SRXB01000643.1 GCA_009724975.1 bacterium
GGAGATTTCCTCAAGAGCCTTCCTCGAAAAGGAGATGAGGCTCGATTTTTTAATGAAATCGTCAACGCCAAGGGGCGAGGCGAAGCGGGCGGTCCCTGCGGTGGGAAGCACGTGGTTTGGCCCAGCCGCGTAGTCGCCAAGCGCCTCGGGGGTGTTGTGGCCAAGGAAGATCGCCCCCGCGTGGCGGATTAAGTTCAAAACCTCGAAGGGATTTTCAACCGCAAGCTCAAGGTGCTCGGAGGCGAAGCGGTTTGCCAGTTCGCAAGCCTGCTCCACGTCCCTGACGACGAAGATCGCGCCGTTGGCCTCCCAGCTTTTGCGGGCTATAGTCTCGCGCCCGAGCTTTGCAAGCTGCTTTTCCACCTCTTTTGCCACCGCCTCGGCCATCTTGGGGCTGGTGGTGGCCAAAACGGTTGTCGCCATCTCATCGTGCTCGGCCTGGGACAATAAATCCGCCGCGAGGTGGGCGGCCTCTCCCGAGCCGTCGTTGACGATGAATATCTCGCTGGGCCCCG
>SRXB01000644.1 GCA_009724975.1 bacterium
TCGCGCAGGTGGTAAAGGGCCGCCCCCGAGGCGGTGTGGCAGGCCACGACGATAATCTTGCAGCCGCGAGCGAGCAAAAAGCGGGTGATTCCCTCGGAAAAGGCGCGGATTTCGTGGATGGGGCGCTGCCCGTAGGGCACATTGGCCTGATCGGCGAAATAAACGGCGCGTTCGCAGGGCAAAAGGCGCGTTATCTCGTCGAGCACGCAAAGCCCGCCGACCCCCGAATCGAAAACGCCTATGGGATGCTGATTCATGGCGGGCAGTATAAGCGAAAGGGGAGGGAGAACCAAGCAGGCTGTTGGCGCCCGCGGGTAAATATTTAATCGCTTCCCAAACGGCCCTTTCAACGAAGAGCGGGATGTCGGGCGCGGGGCTTCGCCCCATACCCGTTTGCTACCTTTCCTCGTGGAAAGGTAGCGCCAAACACGCCCCTGCGAGCCCATTTTCTGTCGAAAAATCGCTCCCTTGAAGGAGGAGATTGAGAACTCGCTCATCTTCGCAAGGATGTTGTT
>SRXB01000341.1 GCA_009724975.1 bacterium
GATTTTTCGCGCGTTGAGAGGACCCTGGCCAGCTCCCTCTCGAAAATCGGCCTGAAAAGCGGCTGGCGGGAGTAATCCGAGATTTCCCCCACCTCAAAGCCAAGCCTTGCGCCGCCCACCAGCCCTAGGCCGCAGCCCCAAAGGGCCGAAAGCGCCAGGAACGCCAGAAAAATCCGGACTTTTCTCATTTCACCACTATGTTTAGAAGCCTGCCCGGGATATAGACCGATTTCACCACGCTAAGCCCCTCAAGGTGGCGGCTCACGTTCTCGTCGGCCATCGCGGCGGCGGTCACTTCCTTCTCGCCGGCCTCGGTAGCGACATCGATGCGTCCCCTCACCTTGCCGTTGACCTGCACCACCACCGTTATAGAGTCCTTCTTCAGCGCGGCCTCGTCCGCAGTGGGCCACGAGGCGTTGACCAGCGGCGCAAAGTTGCCGAGAAAGGCCCAAAGCTCCTCGGCGAAGTGCGGAACCATGGGGCTAAGGAGCGTAAGAAGCGCGTCGACCGCCTCGCGGTAAACAGCCCTGCCCGTGTCACTCTCGGGCGCGTAGTCGGAAAGTTCGTTTACAAGCTCCATCGCCGCCGAGATGGCGGTGTTGAAATGGAAGCGGTCTTCGATGTTGGAGGTGACGCGCACGATGGTTTCGTGGGTCTTTCTGCGTATCTCGCGGTCGCGGCCCGAAAGCTCGCCGCCCTTGAAGGGAGCGGTTTCTTTCAACCATTCGAGGTTTTCCGCCACCAGCCTCCAGACGCGGCGCAAGAACCTGTAAGAACCTTCCACCCCCTGCTCGCTCCAGTCCAGGTCCTTTTCCGGCGGCGCGGCGAAGAGGCTGAAGAGGCGGGCGGTGTCGGCCCCGTAACCCTTTATCAGGGCCTCGGGGTCGACGACGTTCTTCTTGGATTTGCTCATCTTCTCGGTGCGGCCCTTCTGGGCAGGCTTGCCGCACTTTTTGCAGTTGCCCTCCTCGGAAAGCTCCTCGGGGAAGAGCCAGCCGTGGTCGGGGCACTTCACCGTCTCCATGCAGACCATCCCCTGCGTGAGGAGGTTGGCGAAGGGTTCGGAATAGTTCACCAGCCCCATGTCGCGCATCACCTTGGTGTAAAAGCGCGAGTAGAGAAGGTGCAAAACGGCGTGTTCGACCCCGCCTATGTACTGGTCGACGGGGAGCCAGTGGTCCACCCTGGGCTTGTCGACCATCCCTTGCGCAAAATCGGGGCAGGAGTAGCGGGCGTAGTACCACGAGGACTCCACGAAGGTGTCCATGGTGTCGGTTTCGCGCCTCGCCGCGCCGCCGCACTTGGGGCATTTGGTCTCGTAGAAGGAGGGAATCTCCGCCAGCGGGAGAACCTTTCCGGCGGGAAAATCCACGTCTTCGGGGAGCCTTACGGGAAGCTCGCTTTCGGGAACGGGAACGATGCCGCAGGCGTGGCAGTGGATAATCGGTATCGGCGCGCCCCAGTAGCGCTGGCGGGAGATGCCCCAGTCGCGCAGGCGAAAATTCACCGTCTTCTTGCCCTTGCCCTGCGTGGCCAGAAAATCGGTTATCGCGCCCATCGCCTCGCGGTTTTTCAGGCCGGTGAAGTGCGCCGAGTTGACGAGGACGCCATCCTCCTCGAACGCCGAGGCCATCGTCGCGGGGTCGAGGGTCTCGTTTTCGGGCGAGATGACCACCTTGAGGGGCAGATTATATTTTTGCGCGAACTCGAAATCGCGCTGGTCGTGGGCGGGGACGGCCATGACCGCGCCGGTGCCGTAGTCCATCAAAACGAAATTGGCGACGAAGACGGGGACTGAATCGCCCGTGAGGGGGTTGGTGACGTAAGCGCCGGTGAAGCACCCCTCCTTCTCGTAATCATCGGCGGCGCGCTTGATCTTGTCCTCGTTGCGCACCTTATGGCAGAAAGCCGCAACCTCGGCCTCGCGGCCCGTGCCGCGCGCAAGCTCAAGGGCCATAGGGTGCTCGGCGGCCAGGCTCATGAAGGTGACGCCGTAAAGGGTGTCGGGGCGGGTGGTGAAGACCTCTATGGCCTTGTCCGAGCCGACCACGGGAAAATTCACCGCCGAGCCGTAGGATTTACCTATCCAGTTCTTCTGGCTGAGCAAAACATTGTCGGGCCAGCCTTCCTTCAGCCCCTCTATGCACTCCAAAAGCTCCTCGGCGTAATTGGTTATCGCCAAAAACCAGCCGTAGAGGTCCTTTTGGATTACGGGGGTCGAACAGCGCCAGCACTCGCCCTGCTCCACCTGCTCGTTGGCGAG
>SRXB01000342.1 GCA_009724975.1 bacterium
CACAAAAGCGCCCGCCGGGTTCACCGCCAGATTCAACTCAAGGCCGCTTCCGGCCACCCCGTATCCAAGAGAATTCAAAAACCTCAAGGATTCAACGCTGCGAAGGTAAGCGCCGTCGCCGCGTTGCGAATCGGTCTGTGAAGCGCTGACGGAGGGGAACGACGCCACTATCCCGACCCCCCTTGAGGCGAGAAACGCCGCCAATTCGCGCCCGTTGGCCCCTGCAAGCGCGGTGAGGTTGGAGCGGAGCACAACTTTCGGACAGGCCGACGAAAGCCCCTCTACAAGCAAGGGCAACACCGGCGAAAGCTCCGGCGCGCCGCCGGTTATATCGGCCACCGCGAAAGCGCCCCGCCTCGCGAAGGAGATTACCTCCCGTGCCGTCCCCTCCCCCATCGTCTCCGCCGCGCGATGCGGGCCAGCGTCATGGTGGCAGTGGCGGCACAGCATGTTGCAGTAAGTACCGGTATTGACCTGCAACACCAGCGGCTTGGCCCTCCTAAGCTCAAGGCCGCTTACCGCGAGAGTCTCGGAAAAAGGAATCATCGGCTAAAAACCATCAAAAAGAGATTTTCTGGGCTATGTTCCTCATCTGCACGCCATGGACAAGCGCCGCCCCGCCCTTTATCGCCGCCGCCACGTGCACCGCCTCGGTCATCTCCGCCACGTTCGACCCCTTTTCGAGGCAATCGCGGGTGTAGGCGTCAATGCAATAGGGGCACTGGACCGCATGGGCCACCGCAAGGGCTATCAGGGCCTTTTCGCGCCCTGTCAACTCCCCTTCGGCGAAGACGGCGCCGTAATAATCGAAAAACTTTTTCGCCAGCTCGGGCGCTTCCCTACCGACCTCGCCAAATTTCGCCAAATCCTCGGGCCTGTAATAGCTTTCCATCAAAAAAACTCCAGTCATGCCAAAAAAATCAGCGCTTTGGGCCGTCTTTCGAAAACCTTTTCAAAATGACGGGCAGTACCGATACAAAAACCACAAGCAGCGCCCCGAAGAGAAAAACCGGTGAAATCTCTCCGCGCAATAGGTCAAGGAGCGAGCTTGAAAAAACCACGTAAGCGACTGTCGCGGGCAACATGCAGAAAAAGGTGGTTATTGCGTAAGGCCAAAAGCCGATTTTGGTGAGGCCGAGGGCGAAATTTAGGAGGTTGAAGGGGAAAAGCGGGACCAGCCGCGTCACCGCAACGACCTTCCAGCCGTTTTTCGCCACCTCCTCATCCAGCCTGCCCAGCTTTGTCCCCGAAAGCCGCTTTTCCACGAAATCCCGCGCAAGGTAGCGCGCCGCCAAAAACGCCAGACAGGCCCCGATAGTGGCGGAGGTGATTGTGTAGACCACTCCCCAGAAGGGACCAAACAATATGCCGCCCGCTATCGTTATCGGAAGGCCCGGCAGTGAGAGCGAGGGGCCTATTATGAAAAGGAGCATGTAGGCGGCAGGCGCTAGCGGCCCGAAGCCCTCTATAAGAGAGCGAAGGCGCTCGCCCTCAAGGTATTGGGAGACTCCCATGGCCCTCGCGGCCAACGCCGCTAAGATAAAAAAGGCGAAAAACAAGATGAACTTGCCCAGCGCCGCCCTATCGCGCCCCTTGCGGAAAGTCCCCGACCGCCCCGCACCTTTGGGGAATTTTCGGGATAGCGCCCTCTTTATCCTCAGGCGATTTAGGTAGCTTTTCACCCCCCTTGCCGTCTTTTTTTCGGCAAAGGCCACGCCTTCGGGGGTCGAAATCAGGTCCAGAAGGTGAATGGCGTCGCCCTCCCTTCCCAGAAAGTTCGCGCAACCCGCGCAATAGGCGATTATCTTGCTTCCATCGGCCTCTTTAAGGCGCTTTTTGGTCCATTCGCCGGAAAACTCGGGGGCAAGGCGGCTAACCGAACCCCCCTCGCCGCAGCAAAAGGTGCGCCGACGGCTGTGCTCCATCTCTTTGAGGGAGATTCCCCTCGCCTCGGCCAGCTTCCTCGTCGCCGCGAAGACCTCGGGGTGGTTTCGCATCGCGCAGGAGTCGTGCACCTTACCCTCAAAGGTCTTTTCCGTGGCCTCGGTGCAATCCTTGGCGAGTATTTCGTAGATGGTGACTACTTTTATCTCGGGAGCGTTGTCGGCGAAGACCTTCCAGCAGTTCGGGCAGGCGACAAGGACCCTCTTTATGCCGTTTTCGAGCAAAAAGCCCTTGAGTTCGCCGAAAGAGGCCGAAAAACTCTCCTCCATTCCGAGGTCGTGGGAGGGTTTTGAACAGCAGTCCAGCACTAC
>SRXB01000057.1 GCA_009724975.1 bacterium
TGGTCCACCGCCTTGGGCGTCTGCGTCCACGCGCCGGTAAGTTGTTCGGACGGCAATCTTTGCACAAACGACCTTTGCTCCCCCTCGTCGGGCTGCTATCACACGCAGGTGGTTTGCGACGACGGCATATTCTGCACCTCCGACTATTGCGATTCCGCCAACGGCTGTCTGGCTATCGAGGCTAACCCGCTTTGCGACGACGGGTTGGGAACGACTGTCGATATTTGCTCGCCGGACGATTCAAGAAGCGACTTGAAAGGTTGCGTCTACTGGAGCGACCAGATGTGCACCGCCGAGTGGAGTCCCGTCTGCGGCATAAACGGAGTAACATATTCGAATCTTTGCTGGGCTGCTTTGGAAGGTGTGCCGGTCGACCATGCCGGGGAATGCGCTACCGACACCGTAAGGCCCTGACCCGCCGCTTTTCCTTGAAAATCCATGCGTTTTGCGGGTATTGATAGTCCGTTTCTCAAACTCGGCAACGCATCGGATTAAAGAGTTGGATTTTAAAAAGACAAACACCCCGATACCGACCGCGCTCTTTGTCGCGGCCCTGGTTTTCGCGCTTTTTTACCCCTCCGTCGGCTTTGAGTTCTTAAGGCTCGACGACGGGCAGTATGTGGCCCAAAACTCCCTTGTGGCGGGCGGGCTGACCCTTGGGGGCGTTGCCGCGGCCTTCCTTCCTTACCAGTATTACTGGATACCAGTCACCTGGCTCTCCTTCATGGCCGGCTCCACCCTTCATGGCATGTCCCCGTGGGGTTTTCACCTCGAAAGCGTTATTCTCCACGCTCTCGTGGCGGGACTTTTCGGCTTCATACTCTTCAAGACCACAAAAAACAGCCTCCTTTCGGCCCTCGCGGTCCTTCTCTTCGCCCTTCACCCCATGCGCGTGGAATCGGTGGCGTGGATAACGGCCCGCAAGGATCTCTTGTCGGCGCTTTTCACCCTAGGCGCGCTATGGGCCTACCTGAAATACGCGGGCGGGGAGGGGAGGAGGTGGCTTTGGACCTCGTTGGGGGCGATGGCGCTCGGGTGCATGTCAAAGCCGGTGGCTGTGGTTATGCCCCTTTTGCTCCTTTCGGCGGACCTTTGGCCGCTGGGCAGACAAAAGAAGGAGGGCTGGACGGCTCTTCTGGTTGAGAAAGCTCCATTTTTCGCCCTCTCCTTGGTTTTTGCCGCCGCTACCGCCTATTTCCAGCGCGAAGGGATGGCGACTCTGGGTTCTCTCTCCCTCGGCGACCGCCTCCTCATAGCCGCCTCCGCTCTTTGGCACTACCTTGCCGCCACTTTCTGGCCGGTTGGCCTTCACCTTAAAGGGCGTGAAGGTGGAGACCTGCTCGGCGCAGGGGGTGCGGCGGCTCTTTTCGCCCTTTTCGCGGCCCTTACCGCGCTCTTTTACAAGATTCGGGGCAAGGCCCCGCAATTTTTGGCCGGATGGCTCTGGTTCGGGGCGGCTCTCTTGCCGGTGAGCGGCTTTTTTCCCGTCGGGACGAGCTATATGGCCGACCGCTTCACCTATTTGCCGCACATGGGGCTTTTCGCGGGCCTTGTTTTCGGGTCGGCGGCCCTCTTGCGCGAAAAATGGCGGGCGCTCGCGGCCTTTTCGGTGGCGCTGGCCCTCGCGTGCGCGGCTTTCGGCGTCGCCACCTCACTCTATCTTCAAAAATGGCGAAACTCCCTGACCCTGTTCGAGTATTTTTATTCCGTGAGCCAAAGCGGCTACTCGGCCTCCCTCCTTGCCGGAGCCTACGCCGAGAAGAAAGATTTCGCCAGCGCCCTGAAATTTTATAAAACCGCCCTGGAGAAAGACGCGTCTGATTACGCAGCCTGGCGCAACATGGGAGTTGCCCTGGGCGATTCGGGCAGGATAATCGAGGGCGTTTCGGCGATTGAGAAGGCGGTTTCGCTGGCTCCCAAAGACCCAGAGAGCCGCTACGCGCTCGGCGTCGGGTATCTTAAGGTGGGGAGGCTAAAGGGGGCGATGGCGCAGTTCGAGGCGGCGCTGGATTCAGACCCCCGCCATGCCAAGTCACTTGAGGCGCTGGCTTACAGCCTTAGGGAGGATGGGCGCGCGGGCGAGGCCGCAGCGGTGTTTGAACGGTATCTTCTGGTTTCGCCGCAAGACGGCAAGGCCCTTAGGGAGGCCGGCATACTCTTGGCTGAATTGGGGCGTCCCGCCGAGGCGCTTGACCGGTTTTTAAGCGTTCTGGCGCTCTCGCCCCGCGATGCGGACGCGAATTACAACGCGGCTCTGACGC
Organism: bacterium; assembly: GCA_009724975.1. GTDB lineage: Bacteria > Desulfobacterota > Deferrisomatia > Deferrisomatales > BM512 > SCTA01. Next base: position 2,262 of record SRXB01000057.1, read on the forward strand.
TTGACCGCCTCGGCAACATCGGCGAAGCGGAAAAATATTACAGGGAGGCGCTCCAAATCGACGCCATGCACCTCAGGGCGCGTTTCAACCACGCGCTTTTGCTTGAAAAAACCGGACGGGTCGGGGAAGCCGCCACGGCGCTTTCGGATTTTCTCAAACTCGCCCCCGGGGATCCGGACGCGACCGCCGCGCTCGCGCGAATCGGCGCAAGGCAGGGGCGATGAGCTACTTTGAACGGGCGGCGCTTTCGCCGCGCAAAGCCTATCCGGCTATTCTCCTCTTCGCGGGTATTGCGCTTCTTTACGCCAAAAGCGCGGGTTTCGACTTCATAAATCTCGACGATCCCGCTTACGTGGTTCAAAATGAAATGGTCAAGGGTGGGCTTTCGGCCTCGGGAGTAAAAGAGGCCCTCTTAGCTCCGGTGGCCAATTACTACATACCGCTCACGTGGCTCTCGCTGATGGCCGATTATTCCCTGTTCGGCGGCTCGCCTGCGGGCTTCCACGCCACGAACGTCCTTTTGCACTCCCTCAACGCCCTTTTGCTCTTCCTCTTTCTCCTCAACGCGACCGATTCCCCCGTAAATTGCTTTCTTGCCTCGGCGCTTTGGGCGGCTCACCCGCTAAGGGTGGAGTCGGTGGCCTGGGTGACGGCGCGAAAGGATGTTCTCTTCCTCTTCTTTTTGCTTCTTGCGCTCAATTTCTGGCTTTGCCACGCGAAAAAGGGGGGGTGGAGGTGGTATTGGGCCGCTTTTTTTGCGGCGTTGGCCGCCTGTTTGGCCAAGCCCGCCGCCGTGGTCGCCCCGTTTATCCTTCTGGTTGTGGATTACTGGCCCCTTGGGCGCTTTAACGGCGAGAGGGCGAGGGCCTTTAGGCTTTGGGCTGAGAAACTGCCGTTTTTCGCGCTCTCGGCGGTCTTCTCCCTCTTGACGCTTCAGACGCAGTCCTCTTCCATATCGCCAAGCGGCATAGTGACGCCGCTGGACAGGTTTTGCGCGGTCGCGACCTCCTACTGGCGCTATATAGGCAAGACGATTTGGCCCTCGACGCTGGTTCTGGAGGACGGCAACGCCTCCTGGCGGATGGACGCGGGCCTGGCGGCCCTTGTTTTGGCGGCAATTTTTGTGGCCACTTTGGTTTTGTACGCGAAAAGAAAGGCGGCGCCGCAGCTTTTCAGCGGCTGGATATGGTATCTGGCGGCTCTCTTGCCGGTCAGCGGCCTTGTCTCGGTGGGCATGAATTCGGTGGCGGACCGCTTTTCCTATTTGCCTTCGATAGGTCTCTTCACCGCCGCGGTCTGGGGGGTGGGCGCTTTTGTCCAACGAACATCAGGGGCGCGCAAAGCTCTTTTCGGGGCGGGGCTTTTGCTTTTGGCCGCGTTTTCGGTGCTCTCTTTCGTCCAGTTGGGCCATTGGCGGGACAGCGAGACCCTTTTCCGCTACCATGTCGAGGCGCGGGATTCCATTTTCGCAAGAAAGGGGCTGGCCGACGCCCTGAAGGCCAAGGGCGACTACCTTGCAAACTCCAACCTGCTGGCTTCCATTTCCGAGGCCGCCAGTTGTGATTCCAAGGCGGCTTGGGACGCGGCCGAGGCCCTTGAGCTGGCTAAAAGGTTCGAGGAGGCAAGGTTCTTTTACCTGAGAGCCATTGACATTGCCCCGAAAAACCCCGATTACCACTTCGGTCTCGCCCGCATCTCCCTCGCCATGGGCGACAAGCGGGCTGCCGCCGCGTCGTTGACGCAGGCTCTGGCTTTAAATCCTGAGCATTTCGACTCTCTGCTGGCAACTTCCCGCCTCTACATGGAGGAGGAGCGCCTTGCCAAGGCGGTTGGCGCTCTTGAGAAGGCGAGAAAGGTCCGCCCCGATGACCGCTTCGCGGCTCGGGAGCTTGGTTTCGCCTACGGTGTTTGGGGTATGGGCGCGGATTCAGTGAAAAACCTTCGAGACGCCGTGGCCATAGACACTAAGGACCCGGAGTCGAATTTTCTCCTCGCTTCGGCTCTCTCCCAGGGGGGCGACATGGCGGGCGCCATGAAGCATTATCTTTCTGCGCTGGAGGCTTCGCCCGAAAACCCCGCCTATCTTTACGGCTGCGGAGTCTCACTTGAAAGGCTCGGCAGGGCGGGGGAGGCTTTGGAATATTACAGAAGGGCGGTGGCAGCCAACCCCGAGGGTGATTACGGACGGGCCGCCAAGGCAAGGCTGGAGGCGCTAAGGTGACTTCAAGGCGCAGCGCGGGGGAGAACCACCTCCTTCTCGCCACCTCGCTTTTTTTCGGCGCTCTTTTCCTCTACTGGCAGAGCGCCTCTTTCGGCTTCATTCGCATCGACGACCTTCGCTATACCGCCGAGAGCCCGCTGGTGCGCGGCGGCCTTTCCCTTGATTCGCTTTGGCGGGCTTTTTCGGCCCCCTACGAGAATTATTTCATACCGCTCACCTGGCTCTCCTTCATGACGGACGCCGAGATTTTCGGCCTCGGCCCGGGGGGCTTTCACCTGACCAACGTTATTCTCCACTCGATTAATACGGTTTTGCTCTTTCTCTTCCTTAGCATGAACACGCAAAAGACCAGGGCCAGCTTTGTGGCGGCGGCTCTTTTCGCGGCCCACCCCCTGCGCGTGGAGGCGGTGGCTTGGATTTCTTCGCGCAAGGACCTTCTTTGCGGGCTTTTTTGCCTCATCTCCCTAATCCTTTATTCCGAGTGGACGAGGGACGGGCGAAAGAGCCGCTACTGGCTCGCGCTTTTGGCGGCGGCGGCGGCGCTTTTGTCCAAACCTGCCGCGGTGGCCTTGCCTTTTTTGCTCTTTGCCGTCGACCTGTGGCCCCTCAAAAGAATCAATGGAATTGCGAAGGGGCGTCTTTTTTATGAGAAGGCCCCCTTCTTCGCCCTTTCCGCCTTTTTTTCGGCTTTGGCCGTTTCTGGCCAGTCGTCGTCGCTCGTCCCCCTGTCGGAGGTGACGCTTCCGGAGCGTTTTTCGCTAGTCGCCACCACTTACTGGCATTACCTCCAAAAAACCTTCCTCCCCATGGGTCTGGGCCTTGAGAGCGCCACCTATACGCCCAGGATAGAGGGCTTTTGGGCTTTTTTGGCCCTTGTGGGGCTGGCGGCGGTGACGTGGCTGGCTTTTTGGGCGGCGAGGCGCTTTCCCGAGCTCCTTTCGGGGTGGCTCTGGTTCGTCGCGGCGCTTTTGCCGGTCTGCGGCCTTGTCCCGCTGGGGGTGAACATGGTTGCTGACCGCTTCACCTATCTGCCTCACATGGGTCTTTTGGCGGGGCTGGTTTTCGTCGCGGCGGGGATGCTTGAAAAGCGCGGCGGCGCGATTTTGGCCGGCTACGCCCTTTCGGCGGCGGCGCTGGCATTTGCCTTTTCCCTTAGCTTTTCGCAGATTCCCAAGTGGAAGGACACCGTGACCCTATTTTCGCCGCGCGCGGGGGCTGGCGGGTCGCCTTACGCCAAGGCCGTTTTGGCCGACGAGCTGGCCTCGCGGGGGGATTTGGGTGAGGCGGCGCGCCTTCTGGACGAGGCGATAAGGCAAAACACCTCCGACCTCATAACCCGCGACATACTGGGGCGCTTCGCACTGCGCATCCATGAGGACTGGGAGATAAAGCGGCGCATGGGGGCCGATTTGAAGAGGGGTTTCGACCATGCGGGAACCCTTGAGTATTTCGGGGATCTTCTGGGGAAGATGGGGCTGGCCGACCTTTCCGAAAAGTTTATCGGCGCGGCGTCTTTGGTGCGCTCCGACGATATCCTCACCCGCTGACCGGCTTGTTCAGGGGAAAATAATAGGGGCCTCCCTTGGCGGTAGGCCCCTTTTTTTGTCTTTATAGGTTTTATTGCGCGTATTTCTGGCGCAAGAGCTTCTTGTCGAGTTTGCCGACGCTGGTTTTCTCTATCGCGGTGACGAAGAGTATTTTTTCCGGCACCCCGAATTTGGAGATCACTCCACGGGAGGCGTAATCCTTCACGTGGGCGAGAATCTCCTCTTCCGAGACGGTTGCGCCGGGTTTTGCCACTATCAGGGCAATGGGGCGCTCGCCCCATTTGTCGTCGGGGCGGCCAATCACGGCGGTTTCGCCCACTGACGGGTGCTGGGCGATGATGTCCTCCAGCGCCAGCGAGGAAACCCACTCCCCGCCTGTCTTTATCACGTCCTTGATGCGGTCGGAAATCTGCACGTAACCCTTTTCGTCGCGGGAGGCGACGTCGCTGGTGTGCAGGTAGCCCCCCGCCCAAAGCTGCTTGGAGCCCTCGGGGTCTTTCAGGTAGCCCTGCGTCAGCCACGGGGCGCGCACCACTATCTCTCCGGTGGCTCCGGCGTCGGAGTCGGTATCTCTCATCTCGGGGTCGACTATGCGAAGGTCGACGAGCGGGAGCGGTTTGCCGGTTTTGCAGCGTATCGCGACTTCTTCGTCGATGCCGAGGCCGGTCATCTCCGGCCCGAGTTGCGCCAGGGTGAGGATGGGGCAGGTTTCGGACATGCCGTAACCGGCGAAGATGTCTATTCCAAGGCCCATCGCCGCCTTACACAGGGCCTTGGGCAGGAGCGAGCCGCCGATTATCACCTTCCAGCCATTGAGGTCCACCTCTTTTATAGCGGGCGAGGAGAGGAGCATGTGAAGGATGGTGGGAACGCAGTGGGAGAAGGTCACTTTTTCGTTTTTGAGAAGGTTGAGGAGCATGGGCGGCTCGTAGCGGCCCGGGTAGACCTGCTTGACCCCCAGCATGGTGGCTATGTAGGGAAGGCCCCACGCATGCACGTGGAACATGGGGGTTATCGGCATGTAGACGTCGCCTCGGTGAAAGCGTCCGTGGCCCGCCGCCGAGGCGAGCGCCGAAAGGCCGCCCATGGTGTGCAGAACTATCTGCCGGTGACTGAAATAAACCCCCTTGGGAAGGCCGGTGGTGCCGGTGGTGTAAAAGGTGGTGGCGCGGGCGTTTTCGTCGAAGGAGCGAAAGTCGTAACTGTCTTGGCATCCGGCAAGGAGGGCTTCGTACTCTCCCGCGAAGGGGACTGTTGATAGGGGCGCGCTTTCGGCGTCGCTCAGGAGGACGAATTTCTTCACCGTGGTCAGGCGAGGTAGTATCTGCTCCACAAGCGGCAGGAATTCGGCGTTGACCAGCAGGACGTCGTCTTCTGCGTGGTTTATTGTGTAGATCAGCTGTTCCGCCGAGAGGCGCACGTTGACGGTGTGGAGAATGGCCCCCATCATCGGCACCGCGAAAAAAGCCTCAAGGTAGCGGTGGCTGTCCCAATCCATCACCGCCACGGTGTCTCCGGCCTTCACCCCCAGTTTTTCCAGGGCGTTGGCGAGTTTGGCCACCCTTTTGGAGAGGTCGGCGTAAGAGAAGCGCAGGCGATCGCGGTAGACAATTTCGTTTTGGGTGCGGGTGGCGAGCGCGGAGGCCAGAATCTCCTTGATAAGGAGCGGGCAGGAGTCGGCTTCCGGCGTTTTTTCGATAATCTTTTCCATTTGGCGCTATTCCCTCATGAAGAAAATGTAAACTTTATAAAATCACCAGCGAAGGAGGGTCGCCCCCCAGGTCAGGCCGCCGCCGAAGACCGGCATTAGCACCGTCTGGCCGCGCTTTATGCGCCCGTCGCGCACCGCCTCGTCGAAAGCCAGCGGTATCGTGCCGGCCGAGGTGTTCCCGTAGCGCTGGACGTTGATTATAACCTTTTCCATGGGTATGCCGAACTCTTTGGCTACCATCTCGATTATCCGTATGTTCGCCTGGTGCGGAACCACCCAGTCCACGTCATTGCCCGAAAGTCCGGCGTCCGCCAGAACCTCTTCGCACGCCCCCGCCATCGACTTTATGGCAATTTTGAAGATCTCGTTGCCCCGCATGTGTACGGTGTGGGCCTTTGGATCGCTGCCGTCGTAGGCGGGGTGCTCGGTGCCGCCGCCCGGGATGTAAAGCAGGCCCCACTTGGTACCGTCGGAATGGATTCTGCTGGCGAGTATGCCCCTGTCGCCATCCTCGGGGCGCGAGCCGGTGAGGACCGCCGCGCCTCCGCCGTCGCCGAAGAGGACCGCCGTGGAGCGCTCTTCCCAGTCGATGCGCTGGGAAACCATCTCGGCCCCCACGACGAGGATTTTGAGGTTAGGCTCGCAGCGGATGAACCTGTCGGCGATGGTGAGGCCGTAAACGAACCCCGAGCAGGCCGCCGCAACTGTGAATCCGGCGGCCTTTTTCGCGCCAAGGAGCATTTGAAGGGTGCAGCCGCCGGAGGGCATGTACATGTCGGCGGTGAGGGTTCCGGCAATTATATAGTCCAGCTCCTCGGCTTTGACTCCCGCCATCTCAAGGGCCTTTTCGCAGGCGGGCACTACGAAGTCGGACCACTTGGAGCCCGCCAGCCCCATCCTCCGCTCTTTTATTCCCGTGCGCTGGACTATCCACTCGTCCGAGGTGTCCATGCGCTTGGACATGTCGTCGTTGGTGACGATGTTGGCTGGGGCGTTTGAGCCTATGCCCAGTAAAACGCTTCGCGGGGCCATGCAGATAATCTCCGGAAAGGGTTCGGTGAAATGAGTGGGAGATTATATGGCAAGGCGGGGCTTTGCCGCCAGCGGATTCAGGAGCGCGGGGCTATTTACGCATAAAAATGTAAAGAATTAAAATTTATAGTACAATAAAAATAGTAAAGAAATGGGTTGACTATCTACTTTGTAGCGGGTATACATTTATCGACGATGAGATAACATACATAATCAAAAGGAGAGAATCCAATGAGCGCAGAGAGAAAGCCCGGACTGGGCACCATTTCCATTCACGCGGGGCAGGTTCCCGATCCCGCCACCGGATCGCGCGCCGTGCCGATCTACCAGACCTCCTCTTACGTATTCAGAAGCTCCGACCACGCGGCGAATCTCTTCGCGCTAAAGGAGTTCGGCAATATTTACACCCGCCTGATGAACCCCACCACCGACGTCTTCGAGCAGCGCGTGGCGGCGATAGAGGGCGGAGTGGCCGCGCTGGCGGTGGCGAGCGGGCAGGCGGCTGAGACGTTGGCGCTCCTCAACATAACCCGCGTGGGCGACGAGATTGTCTCGGCCAACAACCTCTACGGCGGCACCTACCAGCTCTTCAACCATACCTTCCCCAAGCTGGGGCGCAAGGTGGTCTTCGCCGATTCCGCCGACCCCGAGAGTTTCAGGCGCGCCATAACCCCCAAAACCCGCGCCGTTTACGCCGAGACGATAGGCAACCCCAAGCTAGACGTGCCGGATTTCGAGGCTATCGCGAAGATAGCCCATGAGGCGGGAATCCCCTTCGTGGTGGACAACACGGTCGGAGTCGGCCTTGTGAGGCCCATTGATTACGGGGCGGACATAGTGGTCGCCTCGGCCACCAAGTTCATCGGCGGCCACGGAACCTCGGTGGGTGGAGTGATAGTCGATTCGGGCAAGTTCAACTGGGGCAACGGGAACTTCCCGGAATATACCGAGCCCGACGCAAGCTACCACGGCCTTAAATTCTGGGAGGTCTTCGGCGAT
>SRXB01000343.1 GCA_009724975.1 bacterium
ACTGGCAATTTATATAAAAAGCCCTACCCTTTTTTAGGAAAGGTGAATTTTAACGCGACGGAGCAGCTCCTCGCGGAAAGGAAAACCGATGAAACCCAAGGATATCACACTCTTTAGCGGCGGCGCGAGGGGAGCCGAATCCGTTTTCGGTGAAATCGCCGTCTCCTACGGCATCAAAGAGGTGAACTTCACCTTCGATGGCCACCACATCAAGCGCACCGAAAACGCCAGGTCGCTCACCGAGGCCGAGCTGGAAAAGAGCGACGTAATGATGGAGGAAGTCTCCAAGAGGCTTGGCCGCGACTACTCCAAAAGCCCCTGGATGAGGAAGATTCTGCAGTCGATCTGGTACCAGGTGAACAACGGCTACCAGATATTCATAATCGGCGTGATACAGGCCGACGCGACCGTAAAGGGCGGAACCGGCTGGGCCGCCGAGCTGGGCAAGATGTTCAACCGCCCCGTCTACGTCTTCGACCAGGAGAAAAAAGACTGGTTCGTCTGGCGCAACAACTCCTGGATACACGAAAAGCCCATCATCGCGCACAAAACCTTCTGCGGAACCGGAACCCGCGAGATAAACGAGGAAGGCGTAAGGGCTATCAAGGACCTCTTTGAGCGCTCCTTCTAACGTCCGATTCCAATAAAACGAAAATGGCCGCCCCAAGAGGCGGCCATTTTTATTTTGGCGATAAGGCTATTTGACCCCGCGAACAGCCGCCAGGTACTTGATGATGGCTTCGGCATCGGCGTCGTTCAGGTTGGCCGGGTTTTTAGCCTGCATGCGTTTGACGGTGGAAGTCCACCCCTCGAAATTCTTGTTTGCGGAGAGGGGTTTTTCGGCTGGATGGCAAACGCTGCACTTGGTGTCTACAAGATTCCTGGCGGCGGCGGCCTTGTCGTCGGCGGCGACCGAGATCGCAGGCAAGAGGAAAAGAGAGGATAGCGAGAGGGCGAATACTTTCTTTGTCATGGCTTTTCTCCGTAAGGCCAGGGTTTACGTATGTATCAAATATACCCTGGGGATGAAAAGACAAGGCCCGGATTGAATAATAAATTTGGGCGGGCAGAAGTTTTTTTGCTACTCTTGTTTGTTGAATCAAGCGGCGAGAAGGAGCGGGGCGACAAATGATCAAGGCCTTTATGGTTTTGCTTTCCGCGCACCTGATGGCGGATTATCTTTTGCAATCCAACTGGATGGCGCAGAACAAGGGGCGCGCCGTCGGCCTTTTGTCCCACTCGGCGGTGCACGTCATAACCTCCCTCGCCTATCTTTGGGACCTCTCGCAGTGGCCCGTCTGCCTTTTCATCGGCGCAATCCACACCGGCCTTGACTACACCAAGAACAAGATCGGGCCCGCCTGGGGACCCTTCGTGGTTGACCAGTGCCTCCACACCGTCTCCCTGATCCTTGCCGTGGCTATCTTCGGCAAACTGGGCCATTTCGACGAACTTGAGGTAAACACCTATTACCTCGGCGCGCAGGTTTTCTCCGGCGCCCTTGTGGCGTCGGTCTGGGGCGTCTATTATTTCCTCTTCAAGTTCGCGCCCCTTGAAAGGCTCAAACACGAAGGCTACCTGCTGGAAAAAACCCTTCGCGTCATAATCTTCTGCACCGCCGCCCTCTCCTTTAACCACGCGTATTTCCTCATAATCCTCGCCGTAGCCCTAGGCGCGCACCTGGCATTTTCCGTCGGGACGAAAACCCCCGTCAGGGCGGCGGTATCAATAACCGTCACCCTCTTCTCCGCCGCTCTGGCCACCCTCTCTCTCGGCTACGCATGATCCCTGCATTAGGGCGCAAAAAAAAACTTCCCCTGGACGAGCTGTCGAGAATACTCACCGGCCCGCCACCGCCAAGGTGTCTTCACAGAGAGATAAGGGCCAAATTTCTGCGCCTTTGCGACGCGCCTTCCGGCAATTTCGACAAAATATCGCCAAAGGAGCTTGCGCTCGCTTTCTCTTTAGTGGAGGGCGGCTTTTTGGGCGGGCCGTTTGCGCTGGCGGTGGGGGAAACCCCCCCCTTCCGCCTCCCCGAGAAAATGACCAGCGCCGGCGGCAAGCTGGCGGGCAGTCTCGAATGGCCGCAGCGGCGGCCGGCCGAGCACATCAACCTGGAGGTCCCACGGCCGAAGGATCTCCAGGCCCAGGGTCCGCTGCCGTTCCGCATGGAGTGTCCGCACGATCGGCAGCACGGTGTGTTCCACGGCCTCATGGAACTGCAGACAGTCTTCGGGGGTGTAGTCGAAC
>SRXB01000645.1 GCA_009724975.1 bacterium
GTAGATTCTATGTTGGAGCACAAGCCTTGCCGACAAGCTTGGGGTCGTAAGGGACGCCCGAATTCCAGACAGCAAATGCGATGCGCAGGATCTTGCGGGCGATGATGCAATAGACGGCGGTAGATGGTAGTCCCTTCTTCAACAGCGCGGTCTGGATGGCTTTCCAGATGGGGTGGCGACACGCACTGACGGCGGCCAGATACAGCAACCGCCGCTCTTCAGGATTCCCCCGCTTGGAGAGGTGGCGGGTGCCGGTGTATTGACCGGACTCGCGCGGCCTGGGATCCAGCCCCACTGCGGCCACCAGCGCGTCGCTATTGGCATAGCGCACCCGACTCATGCGCATGGCTAATGCCGCACTGATCAGGGGGCCAACGCCTTGAATGGAACGTAAGTTCTTGCAGCGGGTATTCAGGCCCTCATCGGCGGCGAGCAGCGCCTGCAATTGGCTGTCGATATCGGCAATCAAGGCATCAAAGGCGCGCATCAGTTTACAGAGCGCCTGGGCGCAC
>SRXB01000344.1 GCA_009724975.1 bacterium
AAAAGCGGCGGCGGTGGCGGAGGCGGTTGCTTCCTTGAGGCCCTCGGGGTGCCGTCGTGGCGCTAAAGCCTCTTTTAACGGCGCTTTTACTCCTCACAGCCACCATCTCCACAGCCGCCCCCTTCGGGGGAACGGTCAACGAGATAGTCCTAGACAAAGACTTCGCCACACCTCTTTACGCCGCCACCGACAGGGGTCTTTTCTCCTTCGAATCCGGCAAGTGGGGCAGGGTCCCGTTCTTCGGGGTGGCCCCGATAACCGCCATAAAGCGAGCCGCCAACGCGATGGTCGCCCTCAAGGGGGACCGCGACATCTACGTCGGCGGGCTGGGCGACAAATGGCGGCCTTCGCGCTCCGGCCTTGAAGCCAGCACCGGCCACGTGGTGGAACGCATGCTCTCGCTGGCCGTAGATCCCAACAGTCCCAAACACCTCTACATGGGAAGCAAGGGGCAGGGACCCTTCTTTTCGCCTAACCAGGGACGCGACTGGGATTTATACTGGGACGGCCTCGAATCGAGATCGCCTGCGGCGGGCCACGTAACCGCCATCCTTCCGGCAAAACAAAAAAGGCCCTTGATAATCGGCACTGGGGGCGACGGCCTCTTCGCCTGGTCCGAAAAGCGCTGGCAGCCCATCGGCGGCGGCCTTCCCGAAAAACTTAAGATAAACTCATTGGCCGAAGACCCGAAAGACCCGTCGCACCTCGCCATAGGAACGGGCGGGGCGGGCTTTTGGGAATCATTCGACGCGGGACGCAGCTTCAAAAAGCTCAGGGAAGGCGAATTCAAGCTCGCCAGCGCCGTTTCAATCGGCTTCGACGGCTCCGCCATAGCCTTTTTCCCCTCCGAAGGGCTGGTGATTGCGAAAGACGGCAAAGCGGGGCGGCTTTTGGCGGACAAATACACAGCCATAAACTCCTTTGCCCCCCTAGCCTCCGGCGGCTGGCTCGCGGCGACCCGGAACGACGGCATTTTGCGGATAAACTCCGAAGGCAAGGCGGACGGCACCTTGAACGAAGGGCTTCTGGCCACCAGAGTCTCCTCCATCCAGCGCGGCAGGGAGCCATCCTCCCTTCTATGCGGCGACTCCAACGGCGTTTTTTATTCCTCCGACAACGGCTCGACCTGGACACAGAGGGACAAGGGCCTTTTAAAGATAAGCCCTGTCACCAAAATACTTTACTCTGGAGAAAGCCTCTTCATAGGGCTCGGCGGGCTGGGAGTTTTCCTCTGGGACCCGCAAGAGGAGAAATGGATCGACAGGGGAGAGGGGCTAGGAACCTCCAACACCATCTATTCACTTATGGCGGATAAAAGCGGCAGGCTCTTCGTCGGCACCGAGGGCGGGGTTTTGCGCACCGCGGATAACGGGGTGACCTGGGTCAAGGTCAGCGAGAGCCTTCCAATCGGCGGAATGTGGAGCATCGCGCTCAAAAGCGGCCCCGAAGGAGAAGAGCTTCTGGCCTCCTCCTCCTCGGGAGTCTTTTCGAGCGCGGACGGCGGCGAAAGCTGGCGGCCCCTATCCGATGACGTCGCCGGCCTCGTCAAGGTCATCGACTCAAAGGTCTATCTCGTGGCCAAGGCCAAAGAGGGAAGCAATATCGAGCTAAAGGAACTTGGCTCCGGCACCGCCCGTTTTTCGACCTCCGAGAACAACCAGATAAACGATTTTTTGCTGGTGGACGGCAAATTCCTCATCGCCACCGCGAGCGGGTTCTGGGTCGAAGGCGGCAAAAAGCCGATATGGGGCGAGGCGGGCGTTCTGGCCCTCCTTGAAGGGGAGGACGGCAGGCTGATAGTCGGGACCGACGGCATGGGAGTCAAGGTATTCAAAATAAAATAGCCATTTGCGCTTAACCGCACTTGAAAAAAAAATCCCAGTGGATTAAAGTGTTGAAAACAACGTGAAAACCAATATCAGGAGAGGAACCGCCATGAAAAAGTACGTAAAGCCCCGCGTCATCGGCTCATCCAGCGTCCATCCCTGCTAACGGATTCCGATAGTAGACAAAAAAGGGAACCCCCACGGGGGTTCCCTTTTTATTTTCCAGCCTCTTCCCCCGCCATCAATTATAGTGGCACTTCTCGCAAAACTTCTTCTGCTCCAGGGCGTTTTTGTCCTCGAATATCGCCTTTTTAGAGATATCCTTCCTGCCGTGGGGAGTGTGGCAGCTTATGCAGGTCATCCCGCGGGTCTTGCCGTCGGCGCTGGCCTTGGCGAAGATGGGGTGGTGGTGCAT
>SRXB01000646.1 GCA_009724975.1 bacterium
CTTGCCGGGGTTCCAGCTGTCCGGCGCGCCGTCGCCGTCGCTGTCGACGCTGGCGGCGGCATCGAGCGGGAACGCATCGGCACCGTCCGCCACGCCGTCGCCATCGCTGTCGGCCTGCAGCGGATTGCTGCCGGCAGCGGCCTCGGCGGCATCGCTCAGGCCGTCGTTGTCGTCGTCCGGGTCGGCATTGTTGCCGAGGCCGTCGCCGTCGCTGTCGAGCGTTTCCGTGGCATCGAGCGGGAACGCGTCCGCGGCATCGGCGACCCCGTCGTTGTCGTCATCGGGGTCGGCGTTGTTGCCGAGGCCGTCGCCGTCCGTATCGAGCGATTCGCCCGCGTTCAGCGGGAACGGATCGAGGACCAGGCCGGTGCTGCTGTCGGCCGCGCCCTTGCCGGGGTTCCAGCTGTCCGGCGCGCCGTCGCCGTCGCTGTCGACGCTGGCGGCGGCATCGAGCGGGAACGCATCGGCACCGTCCGCCACGCCGTCGCCATCGCTGTCGGCCTGCAGCGG
>SRXB01000345.1 GCA_009724975.1 bacterium
CCACCGAAATTTCGGTGGAGGAATCTCCACCTTTTCTTAGTTCCGTCATGACCAGCGCGAAAAGGTCGCTTATCAAGGCCGGATCGGCCTTCGCCACCGCAGGGGCTGCAGGGAGTCTAAGAACAGCGCCGGTGGCGGCGGTGGAGGCTATGTGAGCGACGTCCGCCGTCAAAAGGCTCTCGGAGAGCTCGTGGCGTGATTTTTCGAGGGCGGCGTGCAGTATCTCGCCGATGAAGCGCGAATCTTCGAGTATAAGCTCCATTTTTTTCTGGTTAGGGCCCGATAGGTCAAGCGCCTGCGACAAATAATCGGCCCGCAGCAACACCGCCTGTATGATGTTGGAAATGTCGTGGACCGCCCCTGCCGTGGCCTCGCCGAGCGAAATCGCGCTCCTGGCGGTTTTGTCGCTTTCCATCGGGTCGTCCTCCCTCAATGCATAAGTACACTTGACACGGACCCTCTCACCTTCGATAATCAACCCCCTGAAAAGCGGGTGTAACTCAGTTGGTAGAGTATCAGCTTCCCAAGCTGAGGGTCGCGGGTTCGAATCCCGTCGCCCGCTCCATTAAATAATATCAGGAATCCCTGCGATTCCAAATGAAGGCCGCGGACGCATTGCGTCGGCGGCCTTTTCTTTTTTCGCAAAAGAGAAGGGGGCTTTTTAAGGCCCCCCGTTTTTATGAGTTAAAACCCGAGCGTTTTAATGAAGCAACCTCCGCCACCGCCGCCTCCTGATTTTGGCGGCGGGCTAACTTTCTGTACCGAGGTCTTGAAAAGCTTTACGTCGCCCGTCGTCTTGTCCACCACGGCGATGTCGAGGTAATTATCGCCGTCGATGAACCCCGCCGAGAGGGAGGTGGGCTCGCCGCCCACCTCTTTAACCATAACCGAGTCGAAGGTCCCGTCGCCCTTGCCCATAAGCACGCGCACCGTGGCGTCGGAGGCTTCGAGAACGGCTATGTCCAGTTCGCCGTCGCCGTCGAAATCCTCGGCTATTACCTCCGAGGGCGAGGAGGCGGACCTGTAGGAGGCCGACTGCTCCAGCCCGCCCGAGGTCTGGTTCCAAAGGAGGATGTCTATCTCCCCGCCGGAGCCGCCGGTGGTGGCGATATCCACATATTTGTCCTTGTTGAAATCGCCCGCCGCCAGGTATCCGCCCTCGCCCACGGCCGCGAGGACCTGGACCGAGTTGGGGAAGCTCGTTCCGCTGCCGTCGCCCAGGTTTACCGTAACCACGCCGGTGGAGGTGTCGGCCACAGCGATGTCGGGGTTGCCGTCGTTGTCGAAGTCGCCTATTACCGGCGGGCCCGGGTTTGGAGAGGGGATCAGGAGGCTTTCGAAGGTGAAGCCGGCGCCAGGGTCGGAATCGTCGTAAACCACGACGTTGTTGCCCTGAGCGCCCGCGCCCGCCGCAGCTATTTCGTCGGCCCCGTCCCCGTCGAGGTCGCCCGTCGCCGGAGTTGACGGGGCTACGCTGCCAGAGGTGTCCACCGCCGGGTCCTCATAACCCCCTGAGCCGTCGGAGAGAAGTACCGAGAGGTTGAACCCGCCCGAGACCGCCGCGCCTTTCCTGCCGGTGACGGCGGTGTCTACAACAAGGACGAGGTCCTGAACTCCGTCGCCGTTTATGTCGCCGCTGGTTATCGCCAGCACCTTGCCTCCGGCGGGAAAAGAGAGGGGGGTCGCGGAGAAGCCGCCAGCCGCGTTGCCGAGGTAGACGAAGACTCCCGCTCCGGTCGCGTCGCCCACCGCCATGTCGGCGTAGCCGTCGCCGCTTATGTCTTCAATGAGCACCGCAAGCGCGTCGGTGAAGGTGGAGGCGGGGTCGCCGGTGAAGGTGGTGGATATCACTAGCACCGGCTCGTCTATAACCGTCGAGGGGGCCGTTACTGTGACGCTCACCACGCAAAAGCCGCTGGCCCCGTGGTTGTCCGTTACCGTCACCGAGAAGGAATCGGAGCCGGTGAAGCCCAGCTCCGGCACGTAGGTCGCCAGCCCCGAGGCCGAAAGGGTAACGGCGCCGTGGGCAGGAAGGGTTTTGATGGAGTACTGGAAGGTGTCTCCCGCGTCGGGGTCCCCCGCAGTTATCGCAACCGAGCCTGAGGAGTCCCGGGTGGTGGATATTGCTTTGTTTGGAGGCGAAGGCGGGTGGTTTACGGTCGCTACGTCGTTAACGGTGACGAGCACCTCGTCGTAGGCGGGGGTGCCCTTGTCGTCGTAAACAAGGAG
>SRXB01000647.1 GCA_009724975.1 bacterium
TACCTCGGCAACGGCGCTTACGGCATAGCGGCGGCCTCCAAGGTCTACTTCAACAAGGACGTGGGGAAGCTAAACCTTGAGGAGTGCGCCCTTCTGGCGGCTCTGCCCAAGGCGCCCGCAAAATTCGACCCCTTCCGCCACCCCGAGGAGGCCCGCCAAAGGCGCGACCTCGTGATAGGCAACATGCTGGAGCTGGGCAAGATAAGCGAGGCCCAGGCCCGCGAGGCACGCTCAAAGCCGGTTCCCTCCAAGTCGCCCGAGCCGCAGATGAGGGACGCGACCTTCTTCGTGGAGGACATCCGAAAAGAGCTGGTGGAAAAACTTGGCCACAAGGAGGTCTATCAGGGCGGCCTTCGGGTCTACACCACCCTCGACCCCACCATTCAGCGGGCCACGGAGAAAGCCGTAAAGGCCGGAATTATCGAAATAGAGGAGAGAAACACCCGCGTAGCCGCCAAGGCCCCGCTTGAGGGGGCGGCGGTGATGCTGGACCTTAAAACCGGCGCG
>SRXB01000648.1 GCA_009724975.1 bacterium
TGGGTGAGGAGTTTGGCGGGGAACCCCTCGATGGCTGCGGCTTTTTGAATGAGCATGTCGCGGCCTATTATTATGTGGCCTAGAAGCTTCCCCTCGATGGTGTAATCAAAGCCCGCGGTGGCCTCAAGCTCCTCGGTTTTGCCGATGTCGTGCAGGAAGGCCCCGGTGACGAGGATATCGCGCGAAATGGCGGGATAAAGGTCGGCTATGGCGATTGCCGCCTTTATTACGCCGATTGTGTGCTCGATGAGCCCCCCGATGTAGGCGTGGTGCATCCCCTTCGCCGCCGGCGAGAGGGAAAAGCGCTGGAAGAACTCGCCGTCCTCTACAAAACTCTCCGTAAGGCGCTTCAAAAAGGGGTTTTCAATAGTCAGCAAGAGCCCTTTTAGCTCCTCCTGCATCTCCGCCACGGGGCGCTTGGAGGAGGGGAGGAAGGCCGACCAGTCCACCTTCGGGTCTTCGACCTTTTCGATGTACTGGGCTTTTATCTGTATCACCCCCTGGTAG
>SRXB01000346.1 GCA_009724975.1 bacterium
CCGACCGATTCGGGGCGCTCCGTCCCAAGCATCCAGGATTTTGGCGCCAGCTGGCCGGTGGAGGGTATCTCCGCTTCCGGCGCGCCCTTGCCGCCCTGGTTGGGGTATTTGTTCTTAAGTTCGCTGGCTGGTATTCCGAAGAACTTGCGGAGGCGGTTTTCCAGAGATTGCATCTTGCCCAGCTGCTCTTTTTTTTCTGAGTTCTCGCGCTCAAGAGCCGTGGCCTTCTGGGTAAGCTCGTCAATGACGCCTTTTTGCTGTTCGATGGTGGAGGAGAGGCGGGCCGCCTCCTCAAGCTGGGAGGAGACCTGGTAATGGTATATTGCCACGCCCACCAGCAGAAGGACGGAGAAGGCCGCCATGAAGGCGAACCCCCCAGCCATCGCGTAAATGGCGCGCATGGGGATGTGGAAGGTGCGGTAGGGCTTGTCGTAGCCGGAAAACCATATAAGCGTGGCTTTCCGCTCTCCAGGGCCTTTTTCCCGCGCTTTTCTGAAAAATGACAACAACTTCTCCATGATATTGTCATTTATCGCACTTTTCGCCGCTCTTGCAAGAAAATTTTCCCCTGGGGCCGCTCGTTGCAAATCATGACGACAAAGGGTAAATTTAAAAACAAGCACCATCCTCAAGGAGGCGACAATGGACTACAACCATCCCGCCAGAAAATTTCCCAGGGTGCCGGCAAAAAACACCATACTGGTGAAAAAGCTGGGCGACCACGAGATAGAGGGGTTCTCCAAAACAGGTTCGCTCGGCCTCGGCGGATGCATGTTCCTCTCGGACGAAAGTTTCGGGGTGGGGGCGTTTTTCGAAATACTCATTTCCGTTAAAAAGCATGTCGTCAAAGCCTCGGGCCGCGTGGTTTACGAACTGCCGGATGAGAGCGGAGCGCTTCGGGTGGGGGGCGAATTCGTCAGGATTTCGCCCGAAGACCTCAAGCTTCTAGAAACCTTGTGGGAGGGCGCTTCCACCATAAATTGAACCCTCCTTTCCATTAGGCTTGACACCTCTTTTGTCTCCTAAGTACCATGGCCAATCGTAAAGAGATTATCGGGGCTAGCGGGTTCGCCCTTTCAATGCGATTCGCCGGTTGGGGAAAGGTATTTGGGGAATATGGAAGATTTCAAGAGGCGTTACCCTAGAGTTCCTTCCGAAAACACCATACTCTTAAAGAAACTCGGCCCCTCCGACGTCGAGATTTTCGCCAAGACCAAGGTGGTTGGCCTCGGCGGGTGCATGTTCCTCTCAAAAGAGAGTTACGGGGTGGGCTCCTACTTCGACATTCTAATCTCGGTGAAAAACTCGGTTGCCAAGGCCATGTGCAAGGTCGTCTACGAGATAGAACAGCCCGACGGCAATATACAGGTGGGCTGCGAGTTCATAAACATCAACGAGTCCGACAGGAAACTTCTTGAAGTCCTGCTCGGCTGAGGCTACGGGGGCCAGATGAGGGTCGTAGCGGTAATACCGGCAAGGTACGCCTCGACCCGCTTCCCCGGAAAACCACTTTTCCCAATACTCGGAGAGCCCATGATAGCGCGGGTGGCCAAAAACGCCCTTCGCGCAAGGAACCTTTGCGGCGTTTTCGTGGCCACCGACGACGCGAGGATAGCCAAAGCCGCCGAGGAGGCGGGCGCGAGGGCCGTAATGACCTCCCCCGAGTGCGCGACCGGCACCGACCGCGTCGCCGAGGCCGCGAGGGCTGTTGAAGCCGACGTATATATAAACCTTCAGGGCGATGAACCGGCCCTCAACCCGGTCAACATCGAGAGGCTGGCCGCGGTCTTCGAGGGGGAGCCGTCCCTCAGGATGGCGACCCTTGCTCGCCCCTCTCTTTCGGAAACCGAACTTTGGTCGCCGGACGCGGTAAAGGTTGTTTTGGGCTCGGGGGGCGATGCGTTATACTTTTCCCGTTCGCCCATCCCTTATTACAGGGACCAGTGGCGCGGCAAAACGGTCGGGGAGCCCGCTCCGGAGGGAAAGGTGCGGCCCCTCGTCCACATAGGCATCTACGCCTTCTCCAAGGAGGCGCTTTTCGGCTTTTCCTCGCTTCCGGCGGGCCGCCTTGAGGAGGCCGAGCAGCTTGAGCAGTTGCGCGCCCTTGAGGCAGGCTGGAAAATAAGGGTGGTGGAGGCGCTGGGTCCTTTTTGCGGCGGCGTTGACCGCCCCGAGGATGTGCCGGCGGTTGAGGCCGCCCTTTTGAAGGGTTTTTGAT
>SRXB01000347.1 GCA_009724975.1 bacterium
TATAGCCAGCGCCGAGGAGGAGGGCAAAAGCGGGGCCGCTCCGTAGCGCAAGGTGAAATAGACCGTTATCCCCATCACGAAAATCGCCAAAAGGTGAAGGGTGGAGAAAAGCCCCGTCACCGGCAAAAACCCCGCCGCGTACCATCTGGCCGCCAAAAGCGCAATCTGGAGCGCGAGGCCGCCCATTGCCGAGTAGACGGCGATTTTTTCAAGCGCCGCCACGCGGCTCTTTAGCCCCGCTAGCGAGAGGAAGAGGGCGAGGATGTAGAGGGCCAGCGCCGAGTAATGCGAGAATATGGTGTAATTTTCCATTGGGGCGAATTCCTTGATAGTTTGCGTATTTCCTGCCTTAGACGCGCGCGGCTAAAAGAGTGTTCCCTGTTTTTTGGGTGTTGAGGCCAAGGGAGCTTCTTCTTGGGCTGGCGACTGCTGGGTTTCGCGGGAGGAGGAGAGGATTTTAAGGAAAGCCTCTTCGTCAAGCACCGTTACCCCGAGGGAGTTTGCCTCTTTCAGCTTAGAGCCCGGCTCCTCGCCCGCCACCACGTAATCGGTCTTGGAGGAGACGGAGGAGGCGACCTTCGCCCCCGCCCTTTTAAGGCTCTCTTTAGCCTCGTCGCGGGACATCGAGGAGAGCGAGCCGGTGAGGACGAAAACCTTTCCCGAAAGAGCGCCGCCGCCCGCGCCGGTTTGCTCCTCCTTCGGGCTGACGCCGAGCGAGAGCATTTTCTCGATGGATGCGCGGTTCTTTTCGTCTTCAAAAAAATCTACGATGGAAGCCGCCACCTGCGGCCCCACGTCGTCTATCTCCAAAAGCTCCTCCCTCTTCGCCCCCATCACCCTTTCAAGGGTCAAAAAGCGCCCCGCCACCGCCTCGGCGGTGGCCTCGCCCACGTGGCGTATCCCCAGGGCGTTCAAAAAGCGCGAGAGGGGCCTTCCCTTGGACTTTTCAATGGCTTCGACGAGGTTTTGGGCGCTCTTGGGCCCCATTCTCTCAAGGGAGGCGAGGGTGGCGGCGTCGAGGCGGAATATCTCGGCCATGTCGCGCACCTTGCCGGAGTCCACCAGTTGCTCTATTAGCTTTATGCCAAAGCCGTCTATGTCCATCGCCCTGCGGGAGACGAAATTCTTCAGCCTGCCCTTTATCTGGGCGGGGCAGTCGAGCCCTTCGCACCGGTAAACAACCTCGCCCTCTGGCTTTATCACCCCCGAGCCGCAGACGGGGCAGCGGTCGGGCATTATGAAGGGGCGCTCAAGGCCGTCGCGGCGCTCGGCAAGGGGGGCGACCACCTCGGGTATCACGTCTCCGGCGCGCTGTATGACCACCCAGTCGCCGATGAGGACCCCCTTTCGCATAAGCTCGTCCATGTTGTGGAGGGTGGCCCTGCTTACGGTCACCCCGCCGACCTGCACCGCGTCCAGGACCGCCAGCGGGGTTATCGCGCCGGTGCGCCCGACGCTGGGGAGGATATCCCTTATGCGCGTCAGCGCCTGCACCGGCTTGAATTTATAGGCCACCGCCCAGCGGGGCGAGCGGGATTTCTCGCCAAGGCGTTCCTGGAGGGAGATTTCATCGACCTTTATGACGCAGCCGTCAATCTCGAAGGGAAGGGTTTCGCGCCTCTTTTCCATATCGGCGCAATAATCAGCCACCGCCCCTATCCCAAGGGCCTTTTGGCGAAGCGAGCTGACCAGAAAGCCCAAATCGGCCAGCAGGGAGATTGCCTCGCTCTGGGAGGAGGGCAACGCGCCCTCAAAGCGCCCCAACCCGTAGGCGAAGAAGGTCAGCTTCCGTTCGGCGGTTATCTTGCTGTCGAGCTGGCGCACCGAACCTGCGGCGGCGTTTCTGGGGTTGGCGAAATGGGGAAGGCCGCGCTCCTCGTAAAGCTCGTTTAGCCTCTGAAAATCCTCAAGGAGCATCACCACCTCGCCCCGCGCCTCCAAAAGGGAGGGGAAATCGCCGGATAGGGAGAGGGGGATTGAGCGTATGGTGCGAAGGTTTGCCGTTATCTCCTCGCCCACCATGCCGTCGCCTCGCGTGGAGCCCAGAGCCAGAAGGCCGTTTTCATAGACCAGCTCCACCGCCAGCCCGTCGAATTTCGGCTCGCAGTAGTAAGCCACCTCCCCCTCAAGGCCAAGGAACTTCTTCACCCGCTGGTCGAACTCGAAAAGCTCCTCGCGGCTCATGGCGTTTTCAAGGCCAAGCATCGGTAT
>SRXB01000348.1 GCA_009724975.1 bacterium
GCGGGCAGACATCTCTTGAAAGCCTGCCACGCGTCTGGTCGATGATGAAAGAGCAGATGGCGGCGATGGCCAAGGAGGGTGTGACGCAGGAGGAGCTTTCGATGGCCAGGGATTCGGCCCTGAACAGCTTCATCTTCAAATTGCGCGACAACGCCTCTATAGTGGTTCGGCGCATGAACCTCCACCTGATGGGGTTGCCGCCGGACCTTCTGGAAAAGCAGTTCGAAATGATACCCAAGGTTACAACTGAATCGGTGCGGGAGGCCTCCGGCTACTTCAACCCCGAAGGCGGGGTGCTTGTGATAGTGGGGGAGGTCGATCCCGCAACCCCCCTTTTCGCAGGCCGTAAAGTCGCCTCGCCCGCTCCCTAGCCCTTTTCCGAGCGCTTTTTGGCCCACCATTCAAGGCGCTGGATTATCGTCTTCTCGAAGCCCAGCCCCTTGGGTGCGTAGTAGCTTCTCTTGCCCATCTTTTCGGGGAAATACCCCTGGCTCACCACCGAATCGGGGTCGTCGTGGGGATATAGGTAGCCCTCCGAATGGCCCATGGATTTTGCCAGCTTGGTGGGGGCGTTGCGAAGATGGAGGGGGACGGGGATGTTGCCGAACCTTTTTACGTCCTCCCGCGCCGCCTTGTAGGCGAGGTAGGAGGCGTTGGACTTGGGCGCGGTGGCGAGGTATACCACCCCCTGCGCCAGCGGTATCCACCCTTCCGGCATCCCGATGAAATGGACAGAATCCTTTACCGCCAGCGCCACCCTTATGGCGTCGGGGTCGGCGTTCCCGACATCCTCCGAGGCGAAAATCACCATCCTTCGCGCCACGAAAAGGGGGTCCTCCCCAGCCTCCAGCATCCTTGCCAGCCAATAAAGCGCCGCATCGGGATCGGAGCCTCGCATAGTCTTTATGAAGGCGCTAATGATGTCGTAATGCCAGTCCCCGTCGGCGTCGTAGTAGAGTGTGGGGGATTGCAGGGTCTGCGACATCACCGCCGCGTCTATCTCCCTCGCCCCTCCGGCGTCCGGCGTGGCCGCCACAAGGGCCGCCTCCAGGAGGTTTAGCGCCCTTCTGGCGTCGCCGAGGGAAAAGCGCAGCAAAATCTCAAGGGCTTCCTTCGTCAGCGAGACTTTCAGCGAGCCGAGGCCCCGCTCTTCGTCGGAGAGGGCCCTTCGGATTATCTCCCTGATGTTCTCCTCGTCGAGCGCTTCGAGCCTGAGGACGAGAAGGCGCGAAAGGAGTGCGGAATTGACCTGGAAGGCGGGGTTTTCGGTGGTCGCCCCCACAAGGGTGACGGTTCCCGCCTCCACGTGGGGCAGTAGGGCGTCCTGCTGGGCCTTGTTGAAGCGGTGTATCTCGTCCAGAAAGAGGAGGGTGCGCCTGCCGTGGGTCAAAAGCCCTTCGGCCTCGGCCACGACTTCGCGCACCTCCTTCACCCCTGCGGTCACGGCGGAGAGGGGTATGAAGTGATAGCCGCCCAGGTCGGCCATCAGCCTGGCCACGCTGGTCTTGCCGCTCCCCGGGGGACCCCAGAAGAGTATGGAGGGGAGGGAACCCGCATCCAGCGCCTTGCGAAAGGGCGTTCCTTCGCCCAAAACCTCTCTTTGACCCACCATCTCGTCAAGGTTTCGGGGCCTCATGCGCTCGGCTAGCGGCGCCGATTTGTTTTTCATGTTTTTATTGTCTTCTTTACTTGGCCTCATCGCATTAAAATAACATATTCAGCTCCCAATGGCTAAGGAGTCGAGGTGAAGATAGAGACGATACTGATTTTCAAGAAAAGGGCCTCGCGCAGGGCCGATTTTCTCGCCGACAAGATAGCTTCGTGGGCTACGGGAAAAGGAATAAAGACCTCCCTGGCCTCCGGCGATGCCCACGGGCGGGAAAAAACGGCGGACCTCCTCGTCGTCCTCGGGGGCGACGGCACCTTCCTGAGCGCGGTGCGCTACCTTGGCGGGATGGAGATTCCGGTCATGGGGGTCAACCTCGGCGCCCTCGGTTTTTTGACCGAAATCGCGGTAGAGGAGATATTCCAGGCGCTTGAGGGGCTTATAAGGGACGAGGGGCTCGTCGAGAAGCGCATGACCCTCGCGGGTGAGATAATCAGGGGCGGCGAGGTGATAGAGCGTTTCACCGTCCTCAACGACGTCGTCTTCAGCAAGGGTGCGCTGGCGCGCATAAGCGAGCTGGGAGTATGGGTCGACGGCCT
>SRXB01000649.1 GCA_009724975.1 bacterium
TGGGCGTTGACGGAGAGGGCTTTGGGGTCGGTGAAAAACTTCGGGTCGCCCAGCGAGAGGTTGAAGACGGAGTTGGATTTGTTGATGCGTTCGAGCGAAAAGGCCGCTATCAGCTCCTCTCGGCTGAAAATCTCGCGGTCGTCGCCCGAAGACCAGCCCAGCATCGCCAGAAAGTTGCATAGCGCCCAGGGGAGGAACCCTTTTTCCTTGTAAAAGTGGATGGCAACCGCCTCGCCGTGTTTTCTTTTGGAGATTTTGGCTTTTTGCGAGTCGAGGGTGAGGGGAAGGTGCGCGAAGGTCGGTATTTTGGCCCCCAGCGCCGTGTAGATGAGCACCTGGCGGGGGGTGTTGCCAAGGCCGTCCTGCCCGCGGATTACGTGGGTTATGCCGTCGCGTATGTCGTCGACGACGTTGGAGAGCAGGTAGAGGGGGGAACCGTCGGAGCGAAGGACGATGAAGTCCTCTATGTCCTTGTGGGCTTTCTCTATGCGGCCGTAAACCAT
>SRXB01000349.1 GCA_009724975.1 bacterium
AGGGTGTGGGGTGAAAGGCGCAAAAATATTTTTTTTGGCTGGGTTGGCAGGCTTTGCGGCGCTTCACCATTCGGTTGCCGCTGAAAGAGCGGGGACGCTTGAACTCTTCCAATTCGTTGGGCTTAATCATTTTGATGCCAGCATAACGGACTCTACTGGACCCGTTGCAGGTTTTCGCGTTAATTACAACCTTACGGAAAAGTGGGCGGCGGAACTTTCCCTTTACCAAAGCTGGGTAAGTAAATCAGGTGATTACGCGGTCTTCGGTGGCGGCTCGCTGGGCGCCATGTACTACCCTGAACTTCTGTCCACCCCAAAGCTTTCGCCCTACCTTGGTGTCGGGCTCGGAACGGCCTATTACGACTACGACAACCAGACAAAAGACGGCTTTGAACGCGAATGGGCTTTGCACTATGGTGCAGGCGCGAAATACGCCATGACCGAAAATTGGTTTCTGGGTGCGGATATTCGCCAGATTGTAACCCACGGCCCCACGCGCCCCAACCTGATGGCTACCCTAGGGATTTCCTTCAATTTCGGCAAAAGCCAGCCCCCGCAGGAAGAGCCCAAAGCCTTTGAGCCTTCATCGCCGCAGCCAGTGGAGAAAAAACCTGAAGAATCGCCGCAGCCAGTGGAGAAAAAACCTGAAGAATTGCCGCGGCCGACTCAAAAAAATCCTGAGCCCCCTCCTGCGCCGCCGCCCGTATCCCTAGCTCAGGATCCGAAGCCGCCGGCTACAAAAAAAGAGCCCCCCCCGCCACCTCCGCCGGTTGTGGAAGAGCCAAAAGAAATATCTCCGTCGCCTGCGCCCGTGAAAGCGAGCCAAAAGGTTGAAGCCACCCTCCGCTTTGGCCTCAACAGCGCGAAAATGAAAAAGGAATACTCGGTAGAGATTGAAAAGCTGGTGAAGCTTTTGAAGGAGAACCCCGGCGCGACAATAATCCTTTCGGGCCACGCTGACTCAACCGGTGAAGAGGACTACAACCAGCGCCTATCGGAAAGACGAGCCGTGTCGATTGAGAAAATTCTGGTAAAAACCTATAAGATCGACGCCGGGCGAATAAAGACGGAAGGTTTTGGCGAGAAAAAACCCGCCAATTCCACCGACACCCGCGCCGGAAGGCAGAAAAACCGCCGCGTCGAGGCGGTGGTAACGATTCCCTGACCCCTAGCGGCCTCTTTTGGTCTTTAGCACGCTAGAAGTTTCAGACGATAGAACAGGCGTACCTCTTTCGAGGGGAAGATCCCTCCCGTCGCAGTCTTGGTCTATCCCGTCGCCGGCATAATCCAAAGCGCCATCGTTAATCGAAGGGTCGGATGACCTGCCCCCGTCAGCCGGTCCAAGTAGGTTGCTTAGTGTAGGGGTTCAAAAGGTTTTTTTACTAATCCCGTTACTCCATATTTTTTTAAGAGGCGAAGGGTTAGGAGGAATCTCAACCTTTTGATTCGCTCGTCGCCTGGGAATCTTTTCATTATAGATTCTTGGGAATAGACGCGGCCAACACGGTTGAAAGCATTTCTAAGCAAATATGAAAAATCCTTTTCGTCCTTCGTTACCGACCAGAGGGTTTTTAGTAGCTTGTTTTCAAGTTTGTCCAGGTTGTCGAATTGCAACGGAGTTTGTATTCCAAAAAGGCGTGTGGCAAGGTAGTGGTGCGTGACGAAAGATGCGCCGTATTTACTGTTTTTGGATAGTAGGTCAACTCGCTTCCAGTCGATCGATTTTTCGTTGGCATGGCAAAAAGCGCTGTAATTGTAGAGTTGTTTCAGATCGAGCCTTGGAAAGAGGCATTCCGGGTAGAGAAAGGTGTGGTGAATTGCCGAATGAGCAAACGAATGGATAGTGTTACTGGTAGGGGAAAGGGCGAGAGCACTTAAATTTTGAGGCAGGCCTTTTAGTGGGCGAAGATCGCTCCATAACTCGTCTGAGGGAAGAATTGTTTCGAACGCTCTTGGCATAATCCATTGGTGCAACTCTATGCTTGTGGGCCATTTTGGATGAAAGAGGGGAGGAAAATGGTGATTAACGGCGGGATTCCATTGGTATTTCCCGATATTTTGGTATCCAGCTTCCAAAAGGGCTCTAACGCCTTCGTCAAGCTTTTCCGGGGGAACCAGGAGGTCGAGATCATACATGATCCGCTCCGTTCCTCCCATGTGTTGGTTTTCTGCAATTGATGCCGCACCCTTTATGG
>SRXB01000350.1 GCA_009724975.1 bacterium
TTTCAAGCAATACCTCCTTCGCGGGGGGATAAAAGAGGGGTTCGACGGCCTCACCATCTCCATAATCTCCGGTTTCGGCGCCTACATGAAATACGCGATGGCGCTTGAGGCCCAGCGCGAGCGAAGCCGCAAAGAACGGAGCGGGATGGCGTGATGGGTTTTTTGAAAAAACTTTTTGGCTTGGGCGTCAAGAAGACTAAGGGCCCAATGGACAAGAGTGTTGCGTTGGAAAACCTCGCGCAGGCCCGCGACATAACCGAGGCATTGGGGATGCGCTGCTGGCTCACCGACGGCACCCTTTTGGGCTGCTATCGGGAAAACAATTTTCTGGGCCACGACGGTGACGTTGACATGGGATGCCTTATCGACGATTACACTCCGGATATCTTTGATTCTTTCAAAAAGCGGGGTTGGGCGTGCAAATCAGTTTTCGGGAGGAGAGACTGCGGCCTTGAAATCTCTTTCGAGAAGGGAGGGGTGAAGCTAGACATCTTCTTCTTTTATCGCGAGGGGAACAGGCTGTGGCACGGCGCATGGCGCAAGGTTGACAAACACACTAAAAACCTCATCAAGTACCACTACGATTCATTTGATCTAAAGCGCGGCGATTTTCTTGGCGAATCATTCTACATACCCGCCGACACCGAAAAATACGTCGCCACCAAATACGGCCCCGGCTGGCGCACTCCGGTTAAGGAGTGGGACTGGACCTTCGGCCCCTCCAACGCCTCTGCAACCGAGATAAACCTCCCCCGTCCCCCAAAACCTTACGGCGCGGCGAGCGTTAAATGAAAAGAGTAATCACTTACGGCACCTTCGACCTCTTCCACATCGGCCACCTCAACATCCTTAAGCGGGCCAGAGAACTGGGAGATTACCTCGTAGTTGGCGTTTCCAGCGACGAATTCAACGCCGTGAAGGGAAAAAAGTGCGCCTATCCCTACGGCCACCGAAGCCGCATCGTAGAAGCGATACGCTTCGTTGACAAGGTGATACCAGAGCATAGCTGGGAGCAGAAAGAAGCCGACATAAGGGAAAACGCAATCGACATATTCGTGATGGGCGATGACTGGGAGGGAAAGTTCGACAACCTTCGCTCCCTTTGCGAGGTGGTCTACCTGCCGCGCACCCCAGATATCTCCACCACCGAGATAAAAAACGAGATCGCCTCAGGCTCAAAGCCTAAAGACTGATCAAAGATGAAGCTCACCCTCATAATCACCACCTTCAACCGGCCAGATTTCGTCATAAAAGCCCTCCTGTCGGCCGCCGCCCAATCAAGGCCGCCCGACGAGGTCGTGCTGGCAGATGACGGCTCGAAGGTGGATATGCTCTCGGTGGTGCGAGAACACCGGGCCCTCTTTCCCTTCCCAATAACATTCGTCACGCAAGAAGACATTGGCTTTCGCCTCGCCAGGAGCCGCAACAACGGCGCGCGCGCGGCCACTGGCGAACTTCTGGTTTTCACCGACCAGGATATAGTCTTTACCCGCGGCTACCTTAAAACCTTCGTCGATAATGCCCGCAAAGGCGAGTTCCTGGTTTCCTCGCCCGTTAGGCTGGGGGAGGCGGAGTCGGCCCTCGTTGACGAGGCTGCGATAAAAAACTGCGACTACTCGGCTGTCTTGAAAGACGGGCACCTAGGGCCGATAAGAAAGCAATACCGCAAAGATTTTTACTACCGTCTCCTCAAAAAGCTGCATCTGCGGCCCATCGGCCCCAAGCTTCGCGGCGGTGTTTGTGCCATCTGGCGCGAAGATTTCATGGCTGTGAACGGCTACGACGAGAACTACAAGGGGTGGGGCAATGAAGATGACGACCTTGGGTGGCGGCTGCACCGCTACGGAGTGACCGGTCGCAACGTAACCCAAACAGAGGTGCCGATACACCTTTTCCATCCCACCAACATCGTTGTGAAGCGTCCAAACCGCGAATACTACAAAAAAAGGCTCGTTTTGATTAAAAAGGGCGAATTCGCAGCACCCAACGGCGTAAAAAACCCGCTGGACCCGGACCAGCCCTCAATTTTGGAGCTTTAGGCGGGCCTCAGCGCGCCGCCCTGCCTTTCCTTGGCTCGTCCATCGCCGAAGTTGCTTTTTTTGCCTTCCTCGTTCATCCTATCTTGTCGGCTTCAACCTGTGAGCGAGGTTTTTGTACGCCCCAATGGCCCACGGCAAAATTCTTGTTGTGCAGAC
>SRXB01000351.1 GCA_009724975.1 bacterium
ACAGGTTCATTTTATGTTGCGCAGCTCTTCCAGGTATTCGAGCCCCTGTTGCGACTTGTAGCCGATATATTTCTTCACGATCTCGAAGTTTTTGTTGAAGATGAGGGTGGTCGGGGTGGTTTTAACATCGGCGAGGTCGGATATGGTGAATTCGGAATCAAGCAGCACCGGAAATGGATAACCCCTGCTGTTATACATTTCAAGGGCTCTATCGGCGGCCTGATCCACAAGTATCACATAAACATCGCCATATTTGGCAAGCTCTTCCCTTAGCGTTGTAAGCTCAAGAAGTTCTTTCCTGCATTGGGCGCAGGCGGTCTGCGATATTACGAATACCGTGTTTTTGTTTTTGAAAAACTCGTTTGTTACAGTTTCTCCCTTGGCGTTTTTTAATTCTAGTTTTCCCATCGGCTCCGCCTTTGCAACGCCGGCAATTGCCAATAAGGCCAACGCCACGATGGCGGAGTGTTTAATTAATTTGTAACGGCCTGAAGATAAATCCTTTATTCTCGCTACCAATTGTGAGCTCCCTTTGTCAGTTCGGAATGGCAGTCGAAACATTGAAGCCCGTCGGTGAGGTCCCCGTTGAGGCCGCCGCCATTGCCGTCGGATTTTGAATTAAAGTTATACCACCCCGTCTGGTAGGGAAAGCCAATATCGGTGTTCACGCTATCCATTACGGGATGGTGCATGTTGAATTTGGAAGTGTATTCGCCGGTGCCGTGGCAATTGTTGCAAAAGACGTTTTTCCCCGATTTTCTGAGGCATTTGGTGCCCGGAGCCGCCGCGTGCGCAACGTGGCAGGTCGTGCAGAGGAGCTCTTTTTTGCTCCCCAGGGGGAATCCGCCCGGGATGGTCACGAAAAGGTCTATTACGCCGTCAATCGGTACATTCGGGTTGTTGATTCCAGCGTGTTTCTTATGCTCGTGCACGTAGGGCGGTAGGGATTCCTCGAAAACGGGGTGGTAAAAATTGCCGGCGCCCACCTTTTCATCCTTTTTGCCGTCGCCGTGGCATCCTGTGCATATCGCATGGTCAGGATTCTTTGCCGCCTTAGCCACCAGAAGGTTTTCCGCTGGCATGTGGGCGCTGTGACAGGTGGCGCAGGTGACGTATTTGCTCTCGCCCAGAAGGTGTCCGCCAAGCTCCCAATGCACGTCTATGTATATCAGGTCTTCTTTTTTGTAAGTGGGAACGTCAAAGCACTCCTCGGGCTTGTGATAAAGGCTTTGATTGGTGTTTGAGATCTGGCTTGAGGTGGTGTTGGCGATGACCGGCATTCCGATGGGGTGCGCTCCGCGAGCATCGGGTGAAACGCTTTTTTCAATCCACCTTTCCGCGCCCATCATGTCTTTGCCGCTATGGCAGCTCTGGCAAAGGCTTTCAAGGGGTTTTCTCAGGAAGGGCGGGTTGTCGTTGGAGTGGACGTTATGGCAGGCGTCGCAGGTAAATTTTTCTACAACTTCCGCGCCATCGTCCTTGAGGGGGACGAGCCCGCTTAACATTAAATTCTGAACTGTTTCGAGATTATTTGTAGCTGAAGCGATTTTTTTTGTAAGAAAACCGTGAGAATTTTTTAATACGCTTACTCCGACCGAGCCGTCCGGAGCTTCTATCAATGCATTTGGGAAAACCGTGCCGTCATGACAGTTATAACAAAATGAACTTAAGGTATCCAGCCCGTAGGCTGTTGTTGTATTGCCTCTGAAAATGTCGGGCTTTTTTGTAGCCTGCCGAGGCACGTGGCAAAATTTACATATATTGTTTTGTTCGCTATTTTCTATTCCAAGAATCCACGCCATGTCGTGATGCGTGTCTTCTATGGTTGACAGTCCCGATTTTGCAGTCATCAAGAGGCAAAGGGCAAGTGCTGTAACTGCTATCCTTTTTTTGGTGCAATTCTTCATTTGCACATGATTTTATCTATATGTGGCACGCGTCACATAGCGGATCCACATTAGTAATCATCTTTTCGGGGCTAACGAATTCAGCCTTTCGGCTGATGCCGGTGGAGGATTTCTGGACCACGTCGCCGGGGTTGTATCCGCCCGGGACTTCCAGATAGTAGACGACGTTGATGGGCTTGTTGAGCGCGGCGGGGACATCGGAAAATTGGGAGATTCCGCGCCTGAGCACGCGAGCGGCGGCGCTTGTCATCGCGTCGTGCGGCTTGTGGCAGGAAATGCAGGTGA
>SRXB01000650.1 GCA_009724975.1 bacterium
CGCGCTTCTGGATGCAGATGGACTCGGTCCCCTTCAACTACTGGCTCAAAGTCATCGCGCCCCAGGAATACCCCACATCAATATGGGTCTACATACTAGTGGCGCTGACCTACCTTATGGTGGCGAGCCTACTTTTTTGCACCCTGAACTGGTTTTTGAAAAAGCGCCGCCGCTACCGGGGCATGGGCGAAGTCCTCGTACACTTCGGCTTTCTCCTCGTCTTCGCGGGCTACGTTCTTGGAAGCGGCTGGGGAGCGAGGGTGCAGGACCTCTCCCTCGCACCGGGCGGCCAGCGGGAGATTGAATCGCTGGGCCTTCGCCTTAAGGTGGAATCGACCGAGATAAAAACCGACCAGATGGGCAACGATCTTGACACCGTGAGCAAGGTAATCCTGACCGACCTTGCCGGAAACGAGATAAAAGCAGGGACAATCAGCATAAACCACCCGCTGATAGCCGGGTCCACCGTCGTCTACCCCAACGGCAACATCGAGGATAGC